>DAHVEJ010000173.1 GCA_027313145.1 Phycisphaerales bacterium
CCTTCCTTGGAAAGGATATAGTATACACCGGCGAATCTCGCATTGCAATGTTATTTTGGAATCACACTACTAGTGCTTGGTATAAGACGGCTCAGAATATCGTGAATTCATGGGCCGCCACATTCACCTGGCAGTGGAGTAGCGCGGCGAACAGCCCCGGCGACGGCTTCATGTTTGCCGTACAGACCAATGGCTTGAACGCTTTAGGCTACGGTGGCTCCAGCAAGGGTTACGTTGACGCCACCGGCACGCGTACTCACAACGGCACGGTGTTGACCGTCCCGGTCAATCCCAGCTTTGGTGTCGGAATCGAAAACGCGAATTTACCAAGCGAGTTGGATGTGGGCATAAACGGCGCATTTGTGCAGTCTGGCACAGCGGCGGCAGTGCCCAACAGTACCTTGAACACCCAGACCGATACAAACCCCATCAACTTCACCATCGGTTACAATGCGACGAACAATGTCGTCAACATCCAAGCGGTTGACTCGACTAATCCGACGGAATCTTTTAGCTATAATTATACGTTGCCGAGTTCAGACGCATCACTGGCTTCGCTGTTGGGGGCAAATACGGCCTATGTCGGATTTACCGGTGCCACCGGTGGTGTCAGTGAAGAGCAAAATTTTACCAATTTTAATTTTACCACGGCAGTGCCCGAGCCGGCATCGCTGGCAATGCTGAGCCTAGGCGGAGCAGCTTGCCTGCTGCTCGTGAGCCGTAGACGTCGCGGGACATGAAAAATCGCTTTACGCTGGAATCGCCGCGTCGCTATATGGCGCGCGATTCCAGTTGTACCGCATGCGGCTATCACTTGTATAAACTCCCTGTGGCATGAATATTGTCTTTATGACATTCCTCAGGATTTGTACGGCCCGGCCGCACGGTGCGGCGTGGTGAAATTTCAGAAACAGTGTCAGCCCCAGATAGGAGTAATCAAAATGGATACAAGTTATCACCGTACTTCCCGGCACGGTTTTACTCTCGTTGAATTACTGGTCGTGATCTCGATTATTGCGCTGTTGATTTCGATGCTATTGCCGGCGCTGGCTGCCGCCAGAGAGGAGGCTGTAACGATTCAATGTGCCGCCAGGTTGCGTGCGCTGGGGCAAATCACGTTGGAGTACACGAACGAATATGAAGGGGCGTTGCCTGCAGGCAATCTCTATCCAAAAGACGCCTATGAAACGTGGGATGAAACGCTTTTCGCCTTTTACGTTTCAGACTGCCGGCTCGTGCAGGGGCGATCCGGTAATCACACGCTCTATGCGGTTGGCGGCAATGATGATACACTTACGCAACAGGAACTCGGGCCGAAGTGGATCTCGCTGTATACCTGCCCGGGTGCAGTGCTTCCTGATCGGACGGAATGGGAAATTGATGAGCAATACGCCGCGAACGATAATGCCTTTCTTTGGGTCAACACCAATTCGCCGCCGCCATGGCCGAAGATCGGCGATGTAACTCGCCCGGAGCAGGTCATCGCCTTTGGCGACGCGAACCAGGTCTATCCCGGCGGCGGCAGTTGGCCGTTATTTTCTTGGGATGGCTTCGATCCGGAGACCCGTTACTCGTGGGCTGGTAATCCTTTACCATCGTTGGCATTGATACGTAAATATTCGCCGACCTCAGTAATCGAACCGACGTTCTTCGTGTTCGGAACCGGCGAAGTCAACGGTAACACGGATTACTCTCCTAGAGGCTCGCTCATCACGGGCGTGGGCTTGCGCTATCGGCATAACATGAACAGTTCTGGCGTCGGCGTGGCCAACGTAGTTTTCTTTGACGACCACATTGCTCAAATGCACGAGGGGCAACTGCAGGAAAAGGACGTCGTCGTGCATGGTAACTGATATAAGAATAGGCACCGATTGAATTTAACCCCATCTTGGCGACCGTGGCCAAGATACCTTTTTCTGCATTGCTATAATGAAGTGCATTAACGGCACTGATATCCTGTATAATATAAATAACTTCAAAAGGATACCACCATGTGCCCACGGCCTGCCAGAATATGCCGAGCCATCACCGTGTCGGTTCTCGTGCTTACACTTTCGTCGGCGAGCGGCTTGTTCGCTGCGGTCCCTGTGGGTATCCGGGTCAACGCCGCACACAAAGGCTATGCCATTCCGGCCGGTTTTTGCGGGCTAAGCTTCGAGACAATGTCGGAAACGCCCACCCCGGCTGACCGGGCCGGCATCCGTGGAAGCCCGCGCCCGCTGTTTTCTCCCACTGATAAGCAGTTAATTACACTGTTTAGAAATATGGGTGTGCATAATCTGCGTCTGGGCGGCGGTACCTTGGATGGGTTGCACGCAGCACATCCCTCTGACGCCGACATTGATCGGGTATTTGCCTTTGCCAAGGCGGCGGGGGTCAAGGTGATCTATTCCCTTCAGTTGCTTAATGGTAATCCGCGGCGCGACGCCGCCACCGCCCGTTACATCTGGACACGCTATCGACGGAGCCTGGAATGTTTTGCCTTGGGCAATGAGCCGGACGTTCCGAGTTACCATTACCCACCCCACGGTGCCGGAACCGGCACTGACCCCGCTATAAGAGGGTATCGATCCTATCTGGCGGACTGGCGAAAATTTGCGTCGACGATTCTCCGCGCCGTTCCGACTGCCAAGTTTGCGGGGCCTGATGCGGCCGGCAAGCTTTGGGCGGCTTGGTTTGCGCGCGACCAGAAAAAGTGGGGGCATGTCATCCTGATCACCCAGCACTGGTACGTTGGCGGCGGCCCATTTATCCCCGGAACACGTATCGGCATGTCGTCGGCGATGGCGATTAAACGAATGCTCGGGCGATCTTGGCCGGTCACGCGGTATCCAAGGTTTTTTCGCCACAATGTCGCTCCTGTTCTGGCAACGGGTTTTCCCTGTCGGATGACGGAGATGAATGATTATCTGTACGGCGTCAATGGTGCCAGCAACGCATTCGCCTCGGCGCTCTGGGCGCTGGATTTAATGCACTGGTGGGCAGCCCATGGCTGCTGCGGCATTAATTTTCATAATACACGATGGATTCCCACCGATACCATTTACGTCGGCCGGTCCGGGGGATATAAAATGCGGCCGAAAGGATACGCCTTCAGAGCGTTTGACCTCGGCAGCCAGGGTCGCGTGGAGCCGGCAATGTTGACCAACGTGGATCATTTAAATCTTACCGCCTACGCGGTGGGGACGGCCAAAACCCAATACGTGACCATTATTAACAAAGAATATGGCCGCCATGCGCGCCCAGCGGAAGCAACGCTCGCTTTTCATGACTTTACAGCGCATAGCGCCCGGGTGATGTTTCTGCGGGCACCGCATGGCGACGTGGGAGCGCGGCATGGCGTCACCCTCGGTGGTGCGGCAATTTCCAATCATGCTCCGTGGCATGGACGATGGCGAGCGATGAATTCCCGCAGCCACGGCAATTTTACGCTGTACGTCCCGCCGGCATCCGCCGCGATCGTGCGTGTTTCGAGGCAGTAAGAGTCGGCGCACACACTTGATAACAGCAGGAGTGACCAAGCAATGATCAATCGACGTCGCTTTATGGTTTCCGCCATGGCTTCGGGGGTCTTTGTAGCTCGATCGACAGGGTCTGCGATGGCATCGCACTTCGCTGCAGAGCCTGCCGCTTTGCCGCCAGGTATACCGGACGCCGATGACCTGGCCGCCGAATGGTGCACTGCGGCGGAATTGAAATCTCTACCGTCCGTCCACAACTCCCTTGGAGCGGCGGCAACCGATGCCGATATTCTTTCCGTCAGCGCGTTGGCGTTTCCACCACTATCCTTCGGCGGACCCTCCGCCGAACTTCTGCTTAATGGCAAGACTGTTGCCGCGCAGCAATACCGCTGGTACCCCTACCAGATTTTGCGGCATGGCGTGGTTGAAGGGGTCGAAGTACAAACCGCTGTGGCCATGCTGGCGGACCAGCCCGGCGTGTTGTTTCGTATCCGAATTCATAACCCCGGTTCGGCCAAGAATCTGCACCTGACATTGAATTTTCAGGGCATGATCCGTCAATATGCCGCAGGCTGGGCATGGCCACATCCCAGTCCGCAGAATCCGGCGGAGTTCTCCATCACTCTTTTGCATAACCGGTCGGGCGTGACAATAACGGATTCCAAGTCACCGGCGGTTGCCATCTATCAAATCAAGCCTGCGCCGCAACATCTTCATACGGGCGCTAAGGGTGCGCACGGCACTTGGCGGGTGAATCTGGCGGCCAAAGATACGTGGCATGCTGATATGGCACTGGTCTGCGGACAGTGGCCCGACGAAGTCCAAGCCCAGGCGCGTGCTGCCGTAGACAATTTTGATGCGCGGTTTGACGGCAGTCGCGCGTCATGGCAACGCCGGTATGCGGCAGCATTCACACCCGGCAACTCGGTATATTCCGGCAGCCTGCCGCGACTGCAAACCGCCGATGAGAAAGTCCGTCGCGTCTATTACATGTCCGTGGCATCGCTGGTGGATCTCTGCCGGACCGGTATGCCCCTGTATGATCGGGCCTATGTCACCGGGAGTCCTCAAGATGCTGTGACGGTCATGTATTTCTGGGACACATCCACATGGGCCACCGTATTTTCCCTGCTGGACCCTGCCATCCTGCGGCGGATACTGCTGGGCTGGCTAAAATTGGATATCCATTCCTGTTATGCGCAGGACTGCCTGACGGGCAACGGGGTCGGGCCGTGGTATAGCTTTAATGACTATGTTGTATTTTCTCTCTTGTTGCGCTACGTATGCGTAACCGGTGATCGGGATTTTCTGCTGGAACCCGCCGGTAGTGGAACGGTCATGGGAGCAATGGATCAGATCGCCACCTGGTGGCGCAGACTTGTTCGGCCCGGCACGGGATTGGCAGACTACGGCGGCGTGAGAAATCTCCTTGAATGTGTACCAAGCTACATCGGCGTTGTGCCTTCGCTCAATGCGGCCAATGTGTTTATGATGCGCCAGACAGCGCGGTTATGGCGACAACTGGGCCGCCATAGCCGCGCCGACGAATTGGAGAATCTGGCCCATGATCTGGCCGGGCGGGTAATGGGACTTTACGTGGGTGGTCAGGGATACTGGGCCTGTCTGCACGCCGACGGCAGACGGGTACCGGTGCGTACTTGTATCGACTTTTTTACGATAACACAATGTATGGCGGAAGATATTTCACCCGCCATCAGGCGACAAATGCTGGATTTTGTTTCCACACAACTGCTGACGGACCATTGGATGCGTGCGCTTTCACCGTTAGATCCGGCGGCCCGGTCGCCGTTGGCCCGCCGCCCGGACCATGGCTGGACCGGCGCGTATGACGCCTGGCCGGCATATACCGCTGAGGCTATGGCTCAACTTGGGGAGCCAGCGGCGGCGCTGGCATTTATGCAGCGGTGCGAAGGTGTGACCCGTGCCGGTCCGTTCGGACAATCCCACGAACTTATCGGGCGCAGCCGCGACGCTCCGGCAAGCAAAACGCAGATGTATGACTTGACCGCCGGCGGTTGTTTTGCCGAGGTGATTATTCGCAGCCTTTTTGGTTTTTATCCGCTTCCCGGAACACCTATGCTGCGCGGACCAGGGGTAAATCGTTATTTTTCCGGATCGCTATACAATGTAAAAGCCAATGGGCGATATCTCGATCTCACCAGTTCCAGCCGCGGCATAAGCGTCACCCCTGCTCATTTGTAGATAAGCGGGATTTTTCGGTTGTTTTATTCTTGTGAAGGCCTAGCCGACTGTGAACGTGCTGATATTCATGATCACTACTGTCCGGTTAAAGATCATAGTCATCTTGGCTTCATGCTTATATTATACGGGTTTTGTACCTATGTGAGGTAGTACACGATTTGATTTTCACCGGCTGATTCGCGCAACTTTGCGGTCATTTTTTACTGGACTTTATCGCAAGGAGTTGTTTATGAAGCAGGGGCGAACGGTATTTGCTAAACTCGTGGAACTTCTTTCACGCAAGGCTTTTGACTTGGCGGTGCGGGGTTATAACGGATGTTCCAAAGTCATTTTGACGTAACTCTGCTATTTACAATAGCTTACATTCTTTGTCGCTTTTGCGTGTAGCCACAAAAATATTGTCATTGCAAGCATCGGTTCAACGGCTTTTTAAACGCGTAAAGAACCGAAGTTTGATCCTGGGGCGCTTTCGCGACTACGGAATAAATATGAGACGCCGTCGGCCCCTCCTATCTGATATTCTGATCGCTTTCGCCGCGTGGCTGGCGTTGACAGTGCTTGGCGGACAGGCGGTGCGGTCAAGATGGGGGTATGCGAGTTTAAGGGATCCGCGCACCCGCCGCGATTACGTTTCGCCTTCGAGTTGTTCCGAGAGTTCGGTGGCAGTTTTAGCGGATCGCGGTTCGACATCTATGCGGGTGATGGCAACATAGGCCACGAATACCACGATAAAGAAAGTCAGAATAATACTGACAATCGGCGTACCATAGCCTAGACCGCTCATGCTCCGCGGCTTATCAAACCAGTCCGCAAATGAGGCCCCCAGTGGGCGTGTCATGATGTAGGCAAACCAAAATGCAAAAATGTCGTTAAATCCGAGCAACCAGTATCCGACGCCGGGGATCACAAACAGAATGGTAAATACAATGCCGGAAATCAGATACCCCAGGTGCAGTGTGGCAGCGGTCAAATCTCCGGCTGCAGTGCCAAGAGCAAAGGTGGCCAGCACCGTAGACCAGTAAAACATTTCTCGGCGCATCGTATAAATGCTATGAATTGAAAGCGTTTGCTCCACGCGGTACCACAACATAAGAATCACGATCACCGCCGCAGCGAATACCGAGGTAGATAAATAATATGGCACCCCCAAAACCACGTGCGCCACGTCCGCCACCATAGTGCCGAAAATGCTGACCATGACCACCAGCAGCCAATAGACCCAGGCAATGTAGCGCTTCACCCGGAATTGCAGCACCACCGCCACGGCAAAACCCAATGCCCCCATGATCACTGCGGCATAAGGGTTGATATGAAACACCAGAAAGTCTGAAGTCGCTTCCCCCATCGCGGTGGTCAGAATTTTTATAATCCAAAAATAAATTGTAATTTCCGGCACCTTGGATAAGGCCCGGCGGGCTGTTTTGAATTGGGGCGTACTGCTCATCTTGCTCCTCGAATTCCAACAAGTTAATGAATGATAAAAGGCTCATGTAAAAAAGCGCCTCGGCCAGTCAGGCTTCCGGCAAGCCTGATCTATCCGTAACATATATTTTTGCCATCAAAAAGTAAACCCGTCACGGGTACAATCCGGAACCCAATCTATTGTGCAAGCTGGGGCGATAATAATGTCGCCCGCACCGTCAAAGGCAATCGTTATACGGCAAAAATCTTGATAAGTGCATTTCTCTAGGAGCCTGTCCGAGTAATCGCCGGGTTGCGACGGCATGATTTTTGGCAGCCATCAAGAAGCGGCGACGATGGCGTACCTTAAATGGATGGTACTCCGAGGAGCCGCGCCGCAGAGGGGGGCCAAAAAGCACGTCGCCCTGCGGGTGGGCCTGAAATGCCCCGTCTGCTTTGTTGTCGGATCTCGCAGACTCGCATTCAGAGTCGGCTCGATCCTCCGCCGCGCATACGGGACATTTCAGACCCATCGCAATCCCGGCCATTACTCGGACAGGCTCCTATGAGAAAACCCATTTTCACATCGTAAATATTTTGCCGGGCATGCGTGACGCTATTTATTATCGGCTCAGTCTTCACTTCAGTTTTCTGCGCCTGCAATAAGTCCTCGGGTTCCGGAATCCGGCGAGGCGGCGGCGGCGTAGCGGTGCGTTTTGCGCATGTTTCGCGGGGTTTCATTGAAATAATTATGGAACGAGGTACTGAATTGCCGGGGAGAACTGTAGCCGGATTTGTGGGCCACCTGGGCAATGGGCATATCCGAGTCCAGTACAAGCTGCCGGGCAGTTTCCATTTGGATGCGCTGAATTTCCGTGGCCGGGGTGCGGTTCAGCGCTGCAAGAAAATGCCGCTCCATGGTCGGTCGTGAGACGGCTAATTGATCCGCCAACCATTTGACCGATATGCCGCTGGACAGGTTCTGCTGAATCAGTCCCAGTGCCTCCCGCACCAGATCATCTTCAACACCGAAAATATCGGAAGACAAACGGGTAATAACCCGGATGGGCGGAATCAGCACGGTCATGGCCTTTATTTTTTTCCCGCGCATGCGCCGATACAGCAATTCCATGGCGCGCAAACCAATATTGCGGCTATCTAAAAGAATACTGGATAAATGGGGCGTTCGCAGTTGGCCGTATAAATCATCATTATCCGTTCCCAGAATGGCAATATCTTCAGGAACTCTGATTTTTAAGTTCCGACACGCTTCGACCAGGTAGGCTCCCAGTAGATCATCACCGGCATAAATGGCTGCGGGTTTTGAGAGATGTTTCAGCCAGCGGGCAGCGGTGCCGGGGTACACACCCGCGCGGTCTTCAGCCTCGGCTTCCTGCTTTCGAAAATACTGCGCTGCTGCGCCCCGGGCGGCCGCCTGGGCTATAAATCCGTCGAGTCGCGCATCCGACCAATACCGCTGTGACATGCCATAATAGACGAGCCGTCGAAATCCGCGATCAATAAAATAATCAGCCGCCATACGTCCCACAGCCGCATCATCGGTAACCACCCGTGGCAGACTTGAAGTCTCCAGTTCAGCGGAAACATCGACAGCGGGCACCCCTCGAATGGCAATCGCCTCCGAAAGTTTCCAAGCGGGCGGGCAACCGGCGACGATCACGCCATGAATGTCACCGCGAATCAGGGCAGGCAAATCCGCAGGTTCAAAATTATCGGGAAAGAAGACGCGAATCTCCGGTTGGCTACCGGCATATTCCGCTACGCCGCGCAGTACATCGCGGTTATAAGCGACTGCCAGGTTACCCAGAAACAACACTCTTTTATTTTTCCGCATAGGTAAACTCCAATGTAGTATCGTACCAGAAGTGGCCCGGGCGTGATACAAATCCTGAATATTTTTTTCACAAATTCACCTATTTTTATTCCCGGCAATGGGCTAAGCTGTAACTCGGAGCTTTAATATGGCCCATGGGCACTGGTGCCGGGGCAATCGCAGGATGTTTGGATATTTTCTGGAGCGAAGAGTTAGACCGGCGGTGCACCGCTAGCCTTAATGGGCCGCCGACTTAGATGAATTGAGGAAATGATGGATGTA
>DAHVEJ010000174.1 GCA_027313145.1 Phycisphaerales bacterium
AGACGACATAATTTGTCTATGTGCCGCAAATAATGCGTCTATGCCTTAAGGAAGTGCCATTCGTACCTGACACCTTTTCCGCGTTAAAAGCGAAACGCTCCAAAGCATTCCCACTCCTAACTCCCAACTCCTAAATGCTCGCCCCTGTAACCTCGACCTCCAACTTCTAGCTTCTAGCTTCTAACTTCTAACTTCTTTTGTATCCCGTTCCATTCGCGGCGTCTTTGTGCGCAGCGGCAATTTTGGCCGAGTTGCTTATTTGGCTTTAGAACCAGCAGGGTATTGATGATTCGGGCGACGGGATGGGCGACAAAATACACAATGTCTCCCCAGCCGCGGGGGCGGCCGGAATAAGAGGGACACACACGGCAAGTGCCCAGACTTGGCTTGCCGCCGTATCGGCCCATGCGGCAGCATCCGCCGCCGATAATGCCGCAATCATGCCAGTATCGGCAACGCGCGGCACTTATACGGCGGCGGGAATTCTTTGCTGTATCGCTGGGCATACATTATCCAATGTCAACACTTGCGCGCGGATCGCAGCCGCCGGTGCGAGTATAGGTTCCGCTGAAACCTGGGCCGGTGGATTTACTGCCTTGCCAGACAATTTCACCGGAATTTTGGCCGTTCTGGCCGGTAATCTGAAGAAAGAATGTTTTGCTGGTGGCATCGTACCAGACGCTGGAAATTCCTGGCGGCGGGAATTCCCACATACGTGCGCCGTTGAAGCTGCAATCAAAACAGCCGTTGCCGGCAAAGCAGTAACGGTTAGAGTAAGTGCAGGTTTGCGGATCAAAATAATCAAAGACCCCGTCCCAGACACAATCTCCCGCCACCGCGGGTGTGGCATCGGCACAGGGGGTAAAATAGGTATTGGTGTAATTGACAATGGCTAAGCTGGTAGGCGCATTGGTGCACGGATTCGTGTAACCGGCCGAGCCGCAGCAGCAGCTCTGCGCGGCGGCCTGCAGCACGATTGCGCCCGCGGTTCCCGGCAAGCCTTCACCCGTGGTCGCCAGAACAAGCCGGCCCGCGGCATTAAGTTGTACAAGATTTCCCGCCATCAACTGCACGCTGTCGTATTTTGGACTTCGCCTGCGTCCCAAAGGTGAATGTTGCCGGAGGAATCATAAAACGCGGTGCCATACGCCGGGCTGCCGGACTGCGGGATCATCGAACCGTTGGGACGCGGGCGCGTTACCGCCAGCGCTGTTCCCAGCGTTGTGATACCGTCAACAGTGGATACGTTGTAGGTCCACGTTGCCGGTGCGGTTTGCGTGCCGTCAGCACCGCCAATCTTGCTGATAAGCACCGGGAAAATGATCGGCCCCGCGGAATCAATAAGCACAATCATGCGAGGCGGCGTTTCCGCGGTCATTCCCGCTTTTAATCCGATATGAAAACTTCCCATCGGCAGGCGATGCCCGGAAGCACTTTCGGCAATGTTTAATATCAGCGCATTGGTATTGCCGGAATCCCGCAGCCCTTCGGGCATGGTGATATTGGTAGTGGCTGCCGCGGTGCAATTTCCGGAAAATAGATGGCCCGCATATTTTCCAGCGCCGGTATCGGTGGCTGTAATATTCACCACCACCATCGGGTAACCAATGTGCCGCCGGTACCCGCTGATTGCGGTGCCGGCACCGGCGATGCGCTGGGTATTTAATCCCTGGGCCGTCATTAGTGATGAATCGGTATTTACCGCATCGACCATGCGGTTAATTTGCCGGGCAATGGTTTGCCAGGGTTCATTTTGGGCGGACCAATGTGGTAAAGCGGGTTGCATAGGAAATTCCCGATCAGGTAATTAAGGGAAAGGCGGTGTTAAAATCGGTTTGACCAAATACAATAAATCGGCTCCAGCCATTGCCGCTGGTGGCGGACCCATCGGTGACAATCGTCCCGGCGATATCGGGCGGAATGGAGCCATCAACATTTTTGAATACCGCATATTGATCCCAGGTTTCCGGATTGTAGGCAAAGCAATAGGTATTGCGATACCAAACTCCATCCTGGGTGCTGCCGGTAATGGGCAGGCACAGCCAGGTCCGCGGTGGGTAGTTGCGCCACGTAACACTGTTGACCAGCCCGGCGTAGGAAAGTGTCAGGGATTCGGGATCGGCGGTTTGCAGAAAGTGAAAGCTGATCGTGGCGTTAAGAATCAAGCGGTGCAAGTCCGCCACTTCAGTTTGTGCGGTTCCGCCGGCGGGCGTATAGGTGACGGTGGCGAGGTTATTGTCGGCGTCATAATGCCGGAGCACCTGTACGAGACCGGCATTAAAACTTTTCAGATAATTGGTGGGATACGCATCCCATTGATATTCACATACCACATCAAAGCAATCATACCCCTGGCATTGGGCTTTGATGTTTCGCACCACCGCATTGGGTTGATCAGGATGTTGTGCCCCGATGGCGGGGATGACAAAATTTGTGGTGCTGTCGGTGGCCGTAACCGCCATGATGGGCCGCTGGGTGGGGGAATATTCCGATAAACCTGTCACCTGGAATTTACGGATAATATGGTAGCCCGTGGCGGACCACTCCAATGGCTGGGCTAAAAGCAGGTCTTCCTTGATGCTGATGGTCATGGGCGGGCTATAGGGAATGCCGAAACCGGATAATGCGGGGAAACAATAATGCGGCCAAACCGGTAGCATGGACGGGGGGCGATAGGGTATTATTATGTAAGTGAAAATGTTGCGTACAGATAAACCAGATCGGCCTGCCATGCGTTATCGTGATCCACGTTGGCTGCGGAAAGAACCTGTTCGCGGGCGGCTGCGCCGGCGCATTTCCGTACTGCCGACGTTAATGACGCTTGGGAATTTGCTGTGCGGATTTTCCGCCATCTGGTACGCATCCTTACCGGTAGCGGGGGTGACGGATAAAACCGGGGCGTTTGCCATCGCGGGGTATCTGATTTTTGGGGCCATGGTATTTGATATGCTGGACGGCAGCATGGCTCGCTTAACCCGAGCCACCAGTGATTTTGGCGCTGAATTGGATTCACTGGCGGATGTGGTGAGCTTCGGCATTGTGCCGGCGTTTTTAAGCCTGAAAATTATTGCGCATCTTCTGGCGGTCACGGCGGGCGAATTGATCAATCCGCTGGCGCAGAGTGTCGATGGGCGTTTTTTCTGGATGATCGCGGCGATTTATGTGGCGTGCACCGCGCTGCGTCTGGCGCGATTTAATGCCCATAACGCGCACAGCGTGGAATCGCATTTGATATTTCGGGGATTGCCCTCGCCAGGGGCGGCGGGCGTGGTGGGGGCTACGGTCATATTCTTCGAGGCCTTGCGTCCCAATGCCTCGCATTTTTTGCCATTCCGCGTGCCGGATTTCGTGCAATCCGCTGTGGCCGGGGCCTTTCCGTATTTAATGCCGGTGATTTTGCTGGCGCTTTCCGCGTTAATGGTCAGTAGAATTGAATATCCCCATTTGATTAACCAATATTTGCGCGGGCGGCGGCCGTTTTCCTACATTGTGCGATTGGTGCTGCTGGTGCTGCTGTTTTTCTGGCAGCCGCAACTTACCGCCCTGTTGGGCATCTATTGGTATGCCTTTTATCCGCCGGTGAAGGCGGTCCTGCACCGCATAATTTCACGCAACAAGCCCGAAGCACCCCAGCCGCCGGTTTCAGTCGAACAATAACAGAGGAACCGTTCACCGGGTAATCAAACGGACGGGAAGCCACCGAGGTCAGGTTGGGGCTGCGTGGAAGTTCCGCTTGAAGCCTGTCTGATTAATCCCGGCCTGGGCCCATTGCGACAACACCCTTAAAACCCATGAAAAATCAGTTAATTACCATTTAATTTGCACAAGCGGAATTTTATTGCAATCGCAAAACAATGGTACTATATTTTCTCTAGGAGCCTGTCCGAATAATCGCCGTCGCAATCCCGGCCATTAATCGGACTGGCTCTTGGTCAGCCCACGTAGATGGCTTTTTGGAGGAAAAATGAGAAGATCTGTTGCAGCAGGATACGCTGGAAATTTTAATCGAACCTGCCACACAGATTGAGACGTAGAATAGATACAACTTCCATGTAAGTGAGGTGATTGTCTTTCTTGAATACGGCGAAGTGGAATTTAGCCGGTGATTGGTGCGCGGCCGGCAGAGCCAATCAAGCCATGGGGTAATACGAAAAATTGTTCAGGAAATCTTTTTATACGAGGGAAAGTTTATGAAACGTGACGTATTGTTGGTTCTAGCCGGCGCAGCGGCCGCGTTGGCATTTCCATCGGCGGCATCGTTGATGGCGGCCAGCCAGTTGGCCATTCCCGACGCGCAGGGCTTTGGTGCCTACGCCACCGGTGGACGCGGCGGCACCGTGCAGGTGGTTACGAATTTAAATTCCTCGGGTGCCGGTTCATTTGCCAATGCCGTCAGTCAGGCCAACTCGATTGTGGTTTTTGATGTCGGCGGCGTGATCGATCTGACCTCTGAGTTGGCGATTGCCAGTAATGTGACCATTTTCGGCCAGACCGCACCGGGGCAGGGGATTGCCCTGGAAGGTGGATCCAATGGCTACAACATATCACTATCGGGCTCCTCCAACGATATTATTCAGTACATTCGTGTCCTGCAGGGCGGCCCCAGCACCGTGCAGAAGACCGCAATTGAAATGTACAACACCAGCAACGCCATCCTGGATCACGTTTCCGTCGAATATGCGCCGTATGACAGCATTGACATGACCGGCTCAGGATCGAATATCACCATACAAAATTCACTGCTGGCGGATCCCATCATGGGTCAGCAGTTTAATGTGCATGCGCAAAATACCGGGCCCGACTCATTTTTCAACAATATTTTTGCCAATTCGGATAACCGTAATCCGATGGCCAAAGCGGATGATCAGTTCATTAATAATGTCGATTATAATTTTCGCGCCGGCTACACCGTCGCCGACACGGGCGGAGTTTTTAACCAGGATATTATTGGCAATTATTTTATCACCGGCCCATCCACCACCAATCCCGGCGACGCCTTCTTCCAGATGGATTCCAATATCTCCGCCTATGCCGCTGATAATTTAGAGAACACCAGTAAAAATGGCGTGCTGAACGGCTCGAGTATCTACCCATCCGGTGTGACCGTCGCCAACTCGCCGTTTTACTCGGAAACAACCAAAACCGCGCAACAGGCCTACAGTTATGACGTGGCCAACGCCGGGGATTCGCTGCACCTTAATTCTGTGGACGCCCAAGTGCTTGGTCAGGTTGCATCATTAGGCACCAGCGGCAGTATTTATAACAGCCCGGGTGATACCGGATTATCCAACGGCGGCTTTGGCACGCTTCAAGGTGGTTCCCTGCCTCTGGGCGGACAAAGCGGCGATGTGCCCATTGCCTGGATTCAACAGGAAGGGCTCACGGCTGCTGATTTCGCCAATCCCACCGGTGACTACAACAACACCGGGTATGACAACATTGAAAAATATGCCGCCGCCATTGCCGGTGAATCTATTCAACTGGGTAACAGCGTGTATTGGAATGGTGCCGCCGGCAATGTGTGGAATTCAGTGGCCAACTGGTCTACCTCGGCAACATCGGATGTGGCGTATAACAACACGCCGCAGCCACTGGATGATGTCTATATCACAACCGGAGCAAGCGTAACACTCGGAGCGGATCAGAGCGTTAACAGCGTCAACAGCAGTGCCACTAACGCGGTGACCATCGGTGCCGGCACGCACACGCTGACCGTTGGAGCAGGGGGTATTAACGTCTCGGCGGGCGGTGGAATAACCTTTAATTCCACCGTGGTGCTCAATGGCGGCGGCATCAATGCTTCCGCCGGAGATATCACCCTGGGCGACGGTCTGGCACTTAATAACGGCAACTATGAATTCACCGTTGCCAATGGCCAGGCATTAACACTTAACGGCACGTTAGCCCGCAACAACGGCACGGTGGATTTTGCCAACAGCGGCAACATTTCAGGCAACAGCCTGACCAATAGCGGCTCAACGGGCATCATCGGCGGCTGGGCCACGTTTAATCAGACCAATTGGGCCACAGTATCCGCCGGCAATGTGCAGGCCTATTCCAATTATCTGGATTTTACCGGTAATAACGCGACAATCAGCCAATTAAGCGGCTACACCAACAGTTCCAATTTCCGAATCACCAGTGCTTCCACCGGTGATGCTACCCTGGCTGCCGGAACCACCGATATCAACACCCTGCTGGATGCGGACCAAACTACCGCCCGGCAGGTGGATATCGGCAGCGGCAACATTCTGCGATTGGGGGCGACCGGCGGCGTATTGCAGGCGGCCAATGGCATGGGATTGACGATTGGGGCAGCGGGGTCAAATGCCGGTGATATAACCTCCGGCGGGCCGATCAATAATAACGCAGGCGAATTAATTCTCATTAATGATTCCACCGCCGGTGCTATAACGGTGAATTCACAGATTACCAATAATGGCACGGGCAGCGTTTCATTAACCACCTCCGGGCCGGGCACAACGGTACTCAATGCCGCCAACACCTATTCCGGACCCACCAACATCGACTCCGGCACACTGTCACTGGGCAATGCCGCCGCCTTACCATCCGCCGGTACGATCCATATCAGTCAGGGGGCCACACTGGATATTGGCGGCAACAATGTCACGATCGAATCACTTAACGGTGCCGGCACGGTGGATAACAATAATCCCAACAATACCGGCAACTATACGCTTACGCTGGGCGGCAATAATTCCAATAGCACCTTTAATGGTGCAATACAAGATTCCGTCGGCACATTGGCCTTGGTAAAAAATGGCACCGGCACGCTGACGGTCGGCGGGGCCAACACGTTTTCCGGCGGCTTGACACTCAATGACGGTACGCTGAATCTGACCAATGTTTCCGGGGCCGGTGTGGGAACTCTGACGGTTAATGGCGGCTCGGTGGATATGACCTCAGCGTTTACTGCGCTGGATAACAATCTGCAACTTAACGGCGGCGTGGTCAATATTTCCAATGAATTCATGACGGTTAACGGGGCTATTAATGTCACAGGCGATGCCACGATTAACACTGGCAACGAGGTGGTATATTTTGGCGGCGCGTTCAGCGGCAATGGAACGTTGAATCTTACGGGTTCGTATGTGCCGACATTTGAATCCAGCTTCGCGGCCTTTACCGGCACGGTAAATCTCGGTGCCAGCAGCATGGATTTCCGGCTTTTCGGCGGATTTTACGGCAGCGCAGCGGCGACGTTTAATCTGGGCACCGGTACTACCACCCTGGATGCCGGGAAAATCTACTACAATGACACCATTGCCCTGGGAGCGGTAGATGGCGGAGCGCAGACGGCGATCACCGGCAGTGCCACCACCGGGCTGACATTGGGTTACTCCATTGGGGGAAATAATCAGAATTCTAATTTTGCCGGTGTTATCAGTGATGGATCCGGTTCGCCGACATTTGTCACCAAAGTGGGTTCCGGCACGTTGACGCTTCCGGGTGCCAATACTTACACCGGGCCAACGACCGTTTCGGCCGGCACCCTGCTGGTTGATGGTGCGATCACCAGTGCCACCACCGTAAATGCCGGGGCAATGCTGGGCGGATCGGGTAGCGTTAATGCGGCAGTCAGCAGCGCGGGAACCATCAGCCCGGGCGATGGCGGCACTGCGGGAACGTTGCAGATTACCAATCTGACGCTTAACAACGACAGCAGTCTGAATTTTATTCTTAATACACCCAACGCGGCCGCGGGTGCCGGCGGTAACAGTCTCATTGCCACAACGGATACAACCTTGGGTTCGGACATAGCGCTAAATATCACCGCGGGTTCGCAGTTCGGTGTCGGCGTCTATCATCTGATAAGTTTTTCCGATACGATAAATAACTTGACTGATTTGAATACATGGAAAATCACCGGCCCCGCCGGATATACGTATACGCTTAGCGACCCGGCCGGAATGCTTAACTTGAATGTCACAGCTGTACCTGAACCGGCCGCCGTCGGGTTGCTGCTGGTTGGCGGGGCAGCGGCGTTGTTGATTGGCAAGCGCCGCAAAGTCGGCTGATGTGGTACCATCGTCAGCGGGCAGTTGCTCCAATGCGAGGCTTGAATTATTCGCATGTCGGGAGGCTGTCACAATTAAATGGATGGAGAAAGCGAGGAAAACATTGCAACGCGGTCTTCGCGGTGCTGCTTAAGGAGTTTCTATGCGACCCATCAAATCGTCTTGTGTTGTGCTGGCGGTTTCAATGCTTACGGGCGTTGCCTTTGGCGCGGCTCGAGCCTCGGCCACCGCCGCGCTTACCACACGGAAAGTTCTGGCAGGATTTAATTCACCGAAATCTTTGCAGGGCATTAAGCTCTATGGTTCGGGCGTGAGTCTGAAGCTTAATACGAATCCTAAATTTATTCATTCCGGCTCCGGCAGCATGGAAGTCATTGCGAATGAAGCAAAAAATAAGCATCCGCTGAGCGGCGTGCGACCGGGAATTGTTATTCCTCTTGCTAAGCCGGTAAATCTCAAGCATTACCGTGAAATATCGCTGTGGGTTTATGTGCCCAAATCCGCGGCGGCGCATTTCTTTGGGCGCTATGATGTGCGGTTAGCCGTGAATGGCGGCAATCCTTACTGGTCATTTGCCGATGTTTCACCGGGCTGGAATTATGTTGTCTGGAATTTTGCCCGTCATCCGCAAAACGCCATTGCCGGTTCCGGTTCAGGTGCCACACGCTTTTTACCTGTCATGCACAGCTTGACCATTAACTTGGGTCCCCTGATGAGCGGTTATGGCTTGGCCAAGGTGTATATAGATGATATTCGGCTTGTACCCATGCGACGCCTGGTGTGTACCACCGCTGAAGAACTGGAATCGGATCTGGGAAATGATGATTCCTGGTCTCGGCGGTATCAGGACGTTCAACGGCTTAAAGCCATCGGCGGACTGCGGGTATTGCCGGCGTTAATTAATGCTACGGAAGATTCGGTACCCTTGAGTCGCTCCACCGCCCGGCGAGCCATGGCCACGGTAGTGGAAGCGGTGGGTAAAGCCGCCAAGGCGGACTTGCTGGATACCATGCACTTGGGCACTCCGCGTATGCGTCTGGCGGTGGTGCAGTTGCTGATTCATGTGGGGCCGGAGAAGTTGGGGCGGTGGGTTATACCACAACTCAAGAGAGCCTTATTGGATAATGATTTTTATGTGCGTCGTACAG
>DAHVEJ010000175.1 GCA_027313145.1 Phycisphaerales bacterium
TGCGGTAATCCCGCCTGTCCGGTTCGATGAGGGGGGCCGCAGTAGTAATCGTGCTGCTGCGACCTCTACTCTACGGATAAACTGCTGGGAGCGATGCCACGGGATTTGGCCGGTTCGCCATGCCGCCGCCAATTGTGTGCGCGTTCCCGATCGCTGCTTTTCATGAATTTGCCACGCTTTGTAGCCATAATAGTAGGGTGCCGGGTGCTCCGAAAGCGGGCCCAACATCGCCGCCTGCAGGATGGTGTTGAAGGAGTAATTCTTGGCCACGCGAATTGCCAGCTTCATCGGCCCGCGCACCAGAAAACGTTTCCAGACTCCACCCCAGAAGTTCACCACGCGGCTTTGGACCGCCCCTCGCATCGCCGCCAGCGGCGCGGTGTTAGGACGGGAGGCGGTGCCAAAATGGTATCCGGCGGGCACGGGTATTATGGAAACCACATAATCACGATCACGGTTGTTCCCGGAATGGCCATCCTTATTGAAAAAGTAAAGCGACAGCGTATAAGCCCCCGGCGGAATATGCAGATAAATATATAACCCCGGCCCCTGCCAGCTCATGGGATAAACCTCGCCATGATCATCGATCTCCGCCTCTCTCCGGTCTGCTTTCCAAGTTGCCGTGTGTTCGGCAATACATTGATCAAGGTAGACTTCCGGTAGTTCCAAAACCCGCTTTTTGGCGGTGGATAACCATGTCACATAGTAGCGAATGGCGTCACCACAGGAGAGGTGATAACGGCCATAATCGTGTAACCGGTGGTGCGGCCCGATGCCCTCTTCGTGATACAGCGCCAGCGGGCCTGGGCCCCAGACATAGTCGCCAACATCGGGAGGGGGTGAACACGCGTAAAGGCATGCCCAATACCTCCCATACCTCCCCAGCCAACTGCCTTCCGTCCGCCAATCATCGGTGATGGGCACAACCCGCAGCCCCGTTGGTTCCTGCGAAACAGGCTCCTTCACCAGGCTTTGGTACAGGGCGGCGAGTTGACGCACACCGGGTGCCGCCGCGGGTTTGGGTTCATGAATGGCGGGGCCGGTGTCCGGAGCCGCCTGTCCCCCGGTGGTGGAAGCGGCCCCCCCGGCGAAGCCGGGGGCCACATAAGGTTGGGCGGCGGCGTGGTCGGTTTTTTTCCACGCTACGCTTGCCCCCGGCAGCATGATAATGGATACACCCTTGCCATAAGTGCCCACCACCATGGCCCCGCCAGGCAGCGGCAGCAATGATGTGACATAATTGCCGATTTGCGGCTCATGAATTTGCCAGCGCTTGATTATTGTGCCGGCGGTGTTGTACTGCCACACATCAATGCCGCGCCGCCGATGGCCGAGCCATAAATATGTATAACCCGTCCCCTGTAACCTGTAACCTGCGGCAACGGATGAGGAGTTAGAAGTTAGGAGCTGGGAGCTAGAATGAGTTCTTCCGATTTCTTGATCATTGGTCATTGATCTTTGTTCAGTGAACGCAACTGCGGTGGTGTAATCTTCCATGGGCAGGGCATTGAGCACTGCGGCGGATGGGGCCGGCCAATGTTGCGGCGGCCTCCACAGGCCCAAAACCTTGGCTGGGAAATCCTGGCCATGCTCAAAGGTCCAATCCGCCTCCGAGCGGCCAGCACGGCCGGCCGGTTTACCAAAGGCGATTCCGCCGTCGGTGCCGGCGACAACGGTGCCGTTGGGTGTGATGGCAATCGCGTTGATCAAGTCGCTTGGGAGGCCTTTTCCGAAGACGGTTAACGGCATTTTCCAAGGGCGGGGAACGATTCGCCAGCGGTAAGTTGGCGAATCCAATGAGTAATGAGTAGAGGGCGCGGGAACCAGCGGAGTGCCGATCGCGATTCCGGCGCATTGGGTGCCGATGTATACCGTTCCATTCTTGCCAAAGGCGATGCAATCGGGATTTTGTGGAAGGCCGTCGGCTTGGGTAACGTAGTGCCAAGTGCCGGGCGCGAAGGTGACGGACGACAGGTTTAGGTTACGTGCGTGGTGGAGACGGGTGTTTGGAGAATCTTCTTGAGCGCACTGATAGACCGATATTCCCGCATCTGTGCATATCCACATCTGATCTGTGTATTTATCAAATTTCAGGGCGAATATGTGATCGCCCAAGGGGCCGGCAAGGACATGCTTTTCCGGATTCTGCACAATGTCGTAATCCTGCCAACGCCAGCCATTCCAGACCGCTACGCCCCGGTTGAGGGTTCCCGCCCAGACCCGTCCATGGTTGTCGCAGGCCAAGGCGTAAATATTATTGTTACCAAGCTTGCCGGTGGTGTTCTGCTTGGTGAATTGCTCGACCTGTCGGCCCGTTGGCGCGGCAGGATCATAACGATATACCCCGTGGTCTTCCGTGGCAATCCAGACATTTCCGGTTTTATCGCGGCACAGGGCCGTGATGAAGCGTGCGGGAACGGGCAAGGTGAAGCCTGGAAATCTTGGCCATGGTACATAAGCTTTATGCACCAGATGAAGGGGATTGGCCAGCGCACCGGTTGCACCGCCCAGCGCGGCGGCGGAGAGCCGCAGCCGACTGATATCCGCCGGGCCGCGACTCCGCAGCCACGCCAAATGTGCAAAATGAAATCCCGGAGGCAATTGGCCGCCGGATGGCCAAGGCAATTCAGCCAGGTGCAGCCCGCGCGGTATCTTGATTGCGGCGCGGTACAAGTTGGACACATATGGGTGCTTAGATGAACTGAAAGCCTGGGGTGGGGGTGGCTTGCCAGCCGGCCTCAGCAGAGCGACTGCACCCCACAGCGCAAGCACGGCCAAGGCCCCCGCGGCTGCGGTCAACGCCATGTTTTTGTTTCGTTTGTCCATACGCCCACGCAATCGCGATGGTCAATGAAAAACGCCGGATCGCTCCAGTCAGCATATATAAAAACCTCAACCTCGACGCGATTTTGAACACCGGGGATTACGCGGCCTCCAGCCGCCGTTTTGACTCCGTGATTCGCCATGAGATACCGATGGCGAATCGCAGACACCCCAGCATCTCGTAGATATGATAGCGATAAAAAAAACAAAAGCAACCTAACCGGAGATATTTCATCACGTTCAGGAAGCGACGGCTCGCACGTAGGCCTTGCACGCTGTAAACGCAAAGTATGGATAACACGCTGTGACTTTGCAAGGAGGCAAGGCTAACAAGGAATCATCCATTATTTTGCTTCCCACTCCAATGAAGTCCTTACCAACGCCATAACCGCCAGCTTTATTGGCGGCTCCAGCGAGTTCCATTTCTCGACGATCAATGACAAATCCGAATCGGATGCGAAGCTTGGTTGCGCATTTGGTTGCGCGACCATGGCATTTTGCTGTTTTTCCGAGGAATAATGAACTTTTTCACTGGGTTCGATCCCCACCCCTCGGAGTGCGTTGCTTAGGTTACAGGGGACAGGGGACGGGGAAGTCAGAACCTGGGAGTTAGGAGTTGGAATGATTTGAAGCGCTGCGCTGCAATTTAGGGGAGGGGGACGGGGATACCACAAAGGCACGGGGGACGAAGGGATCTACAGATTACGTGCCATTACTCGGACAGGGCACTAGGTAACGTGGTAGGGTATTGCGGAGATGACAATGCGAGCGGTTCGAGGTATGAAGAATAATGTACCATCATCTGGGCCGGGTGTCGAGAAACAGGTGACCGTCCCTAGATTGTTTTTGCGGTTCAAGAATCTGCGGAACCTGAGAAAGGAGTTTATCCCGGACGCGCCGGGATGGATCGGTTTCCCACCTCAGTCACGTGTCCTCCGCCTTCCTCCGCCGCCTCTGTGGTGAATTCCGTCGGCTCTTCGCGTCGTTGTGGTGGGAAAATACCTCGGACAATCACCTATTACATCCGGCGGGTGCGCTGTGCGGCACTCTTGCGGATCAGGCTGTTGTATCTTTTCGCGGCCTGCCGGTTTGCGTGGCCCGGCGAAGGGTGGTGATGTCCCTTGGGTCGTGGACTAGCCGGAGGAAAGCCCGCCACGCCTCCGGGGACGGCTTGACGGTTATTTCCACGCTCCAGCAGTTCAAAGTCTGGACCAGCGAGGTACAGCCATGATGGGAGGTTCAAATTGACATTCGTTGATATCAGTTTGGCAGCACAACGCACACCCATGGAACAATCCACGCGCCGAGCGTTTTTAACCGGTGCCACCGGATACGTTGGCGGCCGTTTGGGCGGACGACTGCTCGAGGCCGGTTGGCATGTGCGATGTCTGGTGCGTTCGGCTCCCAAACTTGCATCGCGTCCATGGAGCACACATCCCAACGTTGAAACAGTGGAGTTCTCCGGCAAAAGTCCCGTCTGCCTTGACGATCTGACCACCGCAATGTGCGACTGCGAAGTCGCCTATTACCTGATTCATTCCATGGTGGCGGCGGGTGGAGATTATGCCCGCGCGGATCGACAGTTAGCTCGCATGTTCGGCCAGGCTGCAAAAGCTGCGGGCGTTAAACGAATAATTTATCTGGGCGGACTGGGGGAAATGGGGCAGAACTTAAGCGAACATCTAACCTCACGGCGAGAAGTGGAGGCCTGCCTGGCCGAAGCAACGGTGCCCGTCACAGTGCTACGGGCCGCGATGATTATTGGATCCGGATCGGCATCCTTTGAAATTCTCCGATACCTCACCGAACGCCTGCCGATTATGATTACACCCAAATGGGTTCAAACGCAGTGCCAGCCAATCGCCATTCGCGATGTGCTATGTTATCTGGTGCAGTGCCTCGATTGCCCGGAAAGCATTGGCGCAACGCTTGACATCGGTGGCCCTCAAGTTCTAACCTACGCGCAGCTTATCAGACTGATGGCTTCTGCCATCGGCCTGCCGCGCCGGATAATCATTCCGGTGCCGCTGCTGACGCCCCGGTTAAGCTCATTGTGGATACATCTGATAACGCCGTTGAGTTTTCAGGTGGCCAGACCGCTGGCCGATGGGTTGAAGAATCGGGTGGTCTGCCGCGATGCGCGTGCCTCGGAACTCATGCCCTGTACTCTCTTGAGCCCCGCACAATCGATAGAATTGGCGCTTGGAAAATTGCAAAGCGGACAAGTGGAAACAGCCTGGAGTGATGCCGGCGTCATGCCGGGCGATCCGGAATGGGCGGGTGGTCGCGTTTTCTCCGATATTCGGAAAACAGATATTTTGGCGGACCCGACGATTGTTTTTGATACGATTTGCAAAATTGGCGGCGGGCATGGTTATTACGCGGCCGACTGGTTGTGGCGTATTCGCGGATGGATGGATCAGCTTGCAGGCGGACCGGGCTTACGCCGAGCGCGACGAGATCCCATGAATTTATCTTATGGAGATGCTCTTGATTTCTGGCGCGTAACGGCTATTAGGCCGCCCCACCACCTGCGGCTGCAGGCGGAAATGAAATTGCCTGGCCAAGCCGTACTGGAATTTGATGTTGAATTGCAGGAAGCCGGGGTTGGCAATCAGCCGCCTCGATCCATTCTTACCCAGACTGCCCGGTTCCGGCCACGCGGGCTGGCTGGACTGGCGTATTGGTACGCGGTGGCACCGCTGCATAACGTGGTTTTCAGCGGCATGCTCAACGGCATTCGCGATGCGGCACAGCAAGCCGCACGCCACGAATAGGAGCCTGTCGATATATCACCGGGCCGTCAGATTCGATCATTTTAACCGCACGCTGTGGATGGTAGAATGTCATCAGCCATTTGGTAAAGGGTGAAACATCGTGCATTACGAAAGTGTAACGACCATTATCAGAAACCTTAATGAAGCCGCTGTACGGTATCTCGTTGTGGGCGGTTTGGCGGTCGTGGCACATGGTTACGTAAGATTTACCGCAGATATTGATTTGTTGATTGGACTTGATCCCATGAATGTGACAAACGCGATCAACGTGCTCAAGGCGATGGGATATACCCCCCGTGCGCCGGTGGCGATTGAAGAGTTTGCTAACCCGACACAAAGGACTAACTGGAGATGCCAAAAATTAATGACCGTCTTTTCGCTATTTAGCGCCACGCATCCCGGCACGGAAATTGATATATTTATCGAAGACCCGCTGGGCATTGATCAAGCGATAACCAATGCCATGAATGTTGAGATCGCCAAAGGTGTGGCCGCTCCGGTGTGCTCACTGTCCGATCTACTCAAGCTTAAATCAATAGCGGGCCGACCGCAGGACTTGCTGGACATCCAGAAGTTGAAAGCCTTACATCGGGTAGCACAATGACAGACAACAGTGAAAACAACCATTCCGGCGATACAATCTGGGAATCCGGATGGGAAGGCCATGAACTGGCCCAGATGCGGCGTTTGGCGAAGCTGTCACTGGAGCAGAAAATCCGATGGCTGGAAAGTGCGCAGGAAATGGTGCAGTGGATGCAGCCATCAAGACAAGAAACGCAAGAATCGTCTGAAACGTAGCCGAAACGCGGTCGAGTTGCTTTCTGGTCAACCAACCTATAACACATGACACCCGCCTGTGAGGAGGCCGCCGATGTTGAAACCGCTGGTGACGGTTGTAATCGTTACCCTCTATGTTATTCCGTCGTGGGCGTTGGGACGGGCGGCAGCACATCCATTGCAGCAGGTAAGCCAGACAGCCGCCGCTTTTTATTGGTGCCAAGATGGCTTCCTCGCACCTATGCGAATGCGGGGGCACGCAAATTCGCGGGCACCCGTAAGCGTTGACGTGGTGCTGGGCCGGACACTCGCCGCCGACAAGCACCGGTTGGGGACGGGCGAAGCGGGTCCAGTGCATGTGAGCTACACCGTTCGCGTACTCGATGCCCTTGGCCGCTTCCAATTGCCGCGGAAAATCCGGATTGAGGGCGTGAACTCACCACTCGCATTGACCATGAGCCCTCCGTCGCCGGATTATTGGATACCGAACGTTCCGGTGGGTGGGTATTGGGTTACGTTGGTCCAGCCCACCGGGCAGAAGGGGGTTTACGCTTACACATACGGCGTGCTGCCGATCGGGTTTATCGCGCCGATCGTCTTGAACCGCGGTGATCTACCAGTTGTCGAATCTGGGCTTGCCGCAATGCGGAAGTACATTCCTGCTTCCGGGCGCGGCCCGATTTCCAGAAGAGTCGCGATAAGCCTCATTCATTCCCGCAACTATTGCCGATGGGCGATGGGATGCGCCATGTTGGCCATGCGTGGCGGCGGCAAGGATGTCGAAAGTCTTGTTGGCCTCATGGAGGAAATGGCATGGCCGAACCAACGGGTACGTCTCCGGATCAGGAGAGAAGCTTGGCTTGTAATGTTGCTGACCAAAGTCGTGCCGCCGGGCCGCCTGACCGCCCGGCAGCGGGCCGTCATCAGGGCGGAGCTTCTGTTATTCCTGTATGCCAACAGCGGGGTCTTGGCGGGGGAAAGAGTCGGCGTTCCACGCGCGGGGATTATCGGGGAGTCGGAAGCGTTCCCCGGGAATTCCGACATGTTCCACTCGCGCAGCAGCGGCTTCTTGGATCGTCCGTTCGATGTTCTTTCGCTTAAGCCGGTGTTGGCCGCCACCGGCTCCGGGGCGCTGCTCCAGCGAGCCGGGACAAACCGGACCGGTGCCCGCAAAGGTCGGCTCGCGTCGCTGTGGTTAGTCGGGGTCGGGGGCGCGGTGCTGGGCGCGGCGACCGCCAGCTTGGTTTGTTGGCTGCTGCGGCGGGCGAGGCGCTCGCCGGGGAAAGGGTGAAACAGTGGACCCGGCGACAGCAATGACGGTGACTCATTGGGATTTGCTTTGCGGGCCGTCCGTCACTGGGTAAAATTCGCTACGGCGTTTGATATGAAGGGGCAAGCCTTGGCCAAGCCACCACCTTGGATTACAGATGCGCCAATTGGGCACGAAGAACACGCCCACTCTCTTGCAAGGATTCAGAGAGCGGGACTTGGGCGGAACCGGGGATTCCTCGGTCTCGTGAGGGCTTTAAATGCAGCGATTGATGTACGTCGTAGCGGTATTTCTCGTAGGCTCGACCGTCACTGCCGCCATCAGCGGCTGTACCGCCGTCGCCACGCATGAAGCGCCCGATGTCGCCATCCGGACCGCTAGCAAGCGATTTTCTTTTCAGATGGCAGTGCCAGCTCGCGTCTTTCGGGCGATCGCGCACCGCGCCAGAATCTACAAGGTACGCGTCCTGCGGTGCGAGCCTTTGCCATCTGCAGCCGAGTGGTCCGACGTGGGATATGTGGTCGCTCGTGTTGAGCGAGCGGTCTACGGGCCAGCCAGGCACGAACTGAGAATCTACTACGGGACCAGAACTATGTCCGTTGCCATGCCTGGCCCACCTTGCGGCCCGGCCGCAGCCGTGGCTTGTCTTTGGATACATTGGCTTTAACAAACGTGGGTAACACCTTGGGCTCCCGTGCTGCAAGAGGTTTATCAGGCTCTACCCAATCGGCATAGTCTGGATCCGGAGTTTCAGGGCCTATATGAAAAGCTCATGGCTTTTGACGGCTCGTATTTTCGTGTGCCCGCGCAAGTACTGTGGGCTTTGCGGGAAAAAAGCGGGTCGCAGGTTCTCAACCGACAAGTTCGGCTGAACCTGCACTATTGCATTGGTACACGGGATTGATTCGGCAGGTTCTTATCAATGCGTACCGCAGCCATGAGTTGCCCTTGGTGCAGCAACTGCATGGATTGCTGCAGTTGGGCGATTTGCTTATTGCCGACCGTGGATTCTGCTCGTTCGTGCATCTGGCAAGCCTGACGAAAGCTGGTATTCATGGACTGTTGCGTTTGCATCAGAGGGTGGCGGCCGGCTTTGATCCCAAGGAGGCGAACCTCAAGGGGATGCGAAAGCGCCGGGTAAAGATTCTGGGACCGGATGACCAACGGGTGATTTATTGTAAGCCCAAGCTGCGTCCGAAGTGGATCAGTCAGCAAGAATACGATGCCCTGCCCATGGAACTGGAACTGCGGGAACTGCGCTATCTGACCGGCCGCGTCGGCTTCCGAAGCCAGGTGGTCGTCTTAGTGACCACGCTTTTGGATGCGGAGAAATATCCCGCTATGGAACTGGCGGAACTGTACGCGCGCCGGTGGCAGGTGGAAATAAACTTTCGGCATCTCAAGACCACGTTGAAAAT
>DAHVEJ010000176.1 GCA_027313145.1 Phycisphaerales bacterium
CGCCAACAAGCTCGGCACCAACTGATACGAAAGGCCATTGCCGCATGATAGAGATCCTTAAGGAAGTGCCATTCCTGACTGACACCCATTCCCGATCTTTCCGGTTCGACGCGTGAACGTCCTATAAAAACTATTTTTTTCATTATATTTATATTTGCGAATAAAATCTTAACCAAATCTTAACACAATACTAATACTAAGACAGTGTTAGCGTTTCTATAATCTTCCATAAACATGAGAAGCGGTTCAGCCGTGTTATTGTTTGGCACCGCCCGCAGTTGATGCTTTACCAAGCGGAGAAAAAGTTTATGGCAGCCGCAGTGAATAATACCGTTCATGCCCGCGAGGTTACCGAAGCGCTCAACGAAGTAAAATTCAGCGGCTTTCACCTGCGCGCCATTATCACCGCCGGCATGGGCTTTTTCACTTCCGCCTATGATCTGGCAATCATCGGCACCGCTGTCGGTCTGGCCAATGAGAGTTGGAAGGCCGGCCCAACGGAAATCGGGCTGATCACTTCATGTTCCTTATTTGCAACATTTATCGGGGCCATCCTGTTCGGCACGCTGGCGGATCGGATCGGCCGCAAGAGTGTTTATGGATTGGAAGCCATCCTGATGACTGTTGGGGCGCTGGGTAGCGCGTTTTCATTCGGGGTATGGCAATTGGTGCTCTGGCGCGTGATCATGGGGCTGGGCATCGGTGGAGATTATCCCCTGTCCGCGGTCATCATGAGTGAATACGCCAATCGGCAAGACCGCGGCAAAATGGTGGGCATGGTATTTTCATGTCAGGCCATCGGCTTTCTTGCCGGCCCCATTGTGATCCTGACGCTTTTGGCCGCGGGTGTGAACCATGATCTGGCGTGGCGCATTGCATTGGGAATTGGTGCCTTGCCGGCGGGGGGAGTGATCCTGTTGCGACGAGCGATGCCGGAATCTCCGCGTTGGCAGGCCCGTGCAAAAGGCAATTCCTCCAAGGCCGCCAAAGACATGGCCAATTACACCGACGGCCTGGCCCGTTCCGGCGGCGCAACAACCAATGTCGTTCGCGAGCCATTGAGCAAATATGCTCTGACCCTTCTGGGTACCGCGGGATGCTGGTTTGTTTTTGATTACGCTTATTATGGCAACACCATTGGCATGCCGGCCATCATTAATTCTGTCGCGCCCCATGCTTCCATGATTACCACAGTGGCATGGAACGTGATCATATTTGGTTTGTTTGCTGTTCCGGGATATGTCATGGCGTTTATGTTCAGCGATAAGCTTGGGCGTAAATTTATTCAGATGATGGGTTTCGCGATGATGACACTGATGTTCCTGGTGCTGGGACTTGTGCCGGCCCTGTCGCATAACGCGGCAGCGTTTATCACCGTTTTCGGATTAAGCTACTTCTTCTCGGAATTCGGGCCTAACGTGACAACCTTTGTTCTGGCCGCAGAATTATTCCCCGTTAATTTGCGCACCACCGGCCACGGCATATCATCGGGCATCGCCAAGTTTGGTGCCTTTCTCGGCGTGCTGTTCCTCAACGGCATTTTAGCCAAAATGGGTTTTGGCGGCGGCATGTTGCTTTCGGCCGGCATGTCAGTGATCGGCCTGATTCTCACCGCCTTATTCATCAAGGAGCCGGCGGGCAAATCTCTGGAAGAAGCCAGCCGGGAATCGCTGCCCACCCCACAGATCGTCCCGGAACTTGTCGCCACGCAACGCAGCCCGAGCTTTCCCAATACGCCGGCCCAGGGCATGGTGGAAGCGGAACTCCCCGAAGACGCCCCCGAAGAGCTTGCCAGCGTGTAAATCGCGGTGACAGCCTTGGTGGCACTCTCAACTTTGGTAACCATTCCGGAGTTGGAAGAAGTGGCAAAGGCCTTGCCCGTCTCGCGAAGCGGTTATTGCACGAACTACTTGCGGCACTCCTTGCTTCCAATAAGGCTCGCAAGATCAGCACAATCAAACATCCGCCCTACTGCTCACCTGCTTCAAATTCTCTCTATCGGGCCGCCGCTTGAAAAATAAGCAATAGGTGCCAAAATTACGCCGTCGCAACCTGGCCCCTGCTCGGACCGGCTTTTGGAAAAATCGGTGCGATTTGATCAGCGGTGATGATGTATGAACAGGGCGCAGGCGGTAAACGTAGGGTAATATAGTGAATTAGGGTTACGGCTTGACCGGGCGGGAAAGATAGCGATAAGCATGGTCGTGTTGTCGGCGGAGGGAAATATCGGTAGAGTTTGGGTAGAAATGGAATCATTGCGGTGAATTGATGAATAAGATGATGTTGGGTTTTCTAGCGGCGTTGGGCCTGCTGGCGATGGGCATGGGCCGCAGCGTACAGGCGGATTCGTTTGAATCGCTGGGCAAGCCGCCGCCGGGATGTATGTTTGAAAATCAACTCAAGCCGGGCATGGTGGGCTACGGCCTGACGGTCATGCACGGAGCGGACATCCAGAAATTTCATGTCAAAATTATTGATGTTGTCAAAGATTTCGGCCCGGATATGAATGTGATTCTGGTGCGGTGCTGGGGATTGGGGTTGCGGCACTCGGGCATTATTGAAGGAATGAGCGGATCACCGGTATACATTGATGGCAAGCTCATCGGAGCCATTGCCTATGGATGGCATTATTCCAAGGACCCCATTGGCGGGGTGCAGCCGATCCGGCAGATGCTGCATATTCCGTTACCGAATCCGAATAAGAAAATGGCGTGGCAGGGTGGAACCGGTTCCATGACATGGATGGAACAATCGGCGGAGACACACAGGCTGCTGGGCTGGTCGGCGTTGGTGCGGCATTTATATGGCAGCGGCGCGGTGAACGAAGGCTCGACGATGCGCATGGCGACCCAAGCTGCCGTGAAATTGCAGCCGTTGTCTTCTCCGCTGATGGTGGGCGGAGGCTCAGGCAGCGTGATGCGTTATTTGCGGAACGCCTTTGGCGGCAGCGGAATGGTGCCGCTGGCGGCGGGTGCCGCTGGCAACGGGGGAAAAGGGCAATTAGGCGGATTGGCCATGACCCCGGCGGCGGCGATGAAGTTGCGTCCCGGGGCGGCGATCGCGGTGCCGCTGCTTAATGGCGATATGGATATGTCTGCCATCGGGACGGTCACGGATGTGGTCGATGGACATGTATATGCGTTTGGCCATCGGTTTTTTGCGCAAGGCCGCTCGACCCTGCCGATTGCCGGGGCGTACATTTACACCATTCTTCCGGACGTGGAAGCGTCCTTTAAACTTGGCACCAGCTTTACACGGCAGGGGCGGCTGATTATGGATCAGGCGACGGGGATTGTGGGGCAATTGGGCAAACCGGCACCATCAGCACCGATCACGATGACGATTGAATATCACAACCCTTCATGGAAAAAGACATTCCATTACAATCTGTTTCTTGATCCACGCACCAGCATGCAGTCGTTGGGGGCGGCACTGGTAGGCACAATGACGGCCAAACGTAAGGTGGTGGCAAAGACCGGCAATTATACCGTGCACGTGACGGGGGAAATAAATTTTGCGGGAGCCAGGCTGCCGGTGGATGATTATTATACTACCGGCTTTTTTAAGGCCAGTAACGTTTTGATGCCCGCAGCGTTGCTGATGAATAATCCATTTAAAGATTTGAAACTTAAGAGCGTAAAATTGCACATTTCGGCTAGACCGGTAAACCGTGCGGCGGTGATAACATCGGCCGTGGTGCGACGGATGACCGTAGCACCCGGGGGCATGATCCATGTGCGTTTAACCCTTAAGCCATTCCGCGGGCGGGAACGTTATGTCTATATGCACATACCGGTGCCGGCCAACACGCCCGACGGCTCGTACACGCTGGTGGTTGGATCATCCGATTCGATTATTCAGCAGGAAATGACCTATTTCCCGCAGCGCTTTGCTCCGGCGAGTTTGAATGGTTTAATCGCCGATATTAAACATCTTACCGGCTACAAAAATAACGCCGTGTATGGGCAACTGGTGCTGAATATGCACGGCGTAGACCAGCAGCGCAATGCCATGCCCAATCTTCCATTAAGCCGGGTTGCCATCATGGCGGAAAATCCGCCGGCCAATTTGTATCCGTTGTTTAATTCGGTAAAAGAAGTTGTTCCGGCCGGAGCCATTGTGGAGCAGGGCGGACAGCAATTTACCATTAAGGTCAGCCGGCACGCCAATGAGCGTTTCGTAAAACTCAAACCGGCCGCGGCGTTTCCGGGAATGCCGGGTATGCCGGGGCCTATGGGTCCGCCGCCGCAGTAATTTTGTAATAACATAATTGCCGTCCGGCCAAGGGCATGGAAGCGGCAAAGTCAGCAGGTTAAAAATCAGCAGATAACTGGAGATTTCATGTTTCAGAACGCAAAACACCGTTTGAAAAAACTTCTGGTCCCGGCGGCGTTGGCGCTGCTGGCGGCGGCACCCAGCGCATGGGCCGTGCATCCGCAGAGCTGGAAATTCGCGGATGAAGCCGCATACGCTTCGGGGCACTTTCACGGTGTCGTGGTCAACAATTATGGCAATTTGGCGTTAAGTCGGCACTTGAAAGCGTTGCTGCCGAAAACCGGTTTTGATTTTATTAATGCCATTGCGGTATCTTCCCATGGAGATATCTGGTTTGGTACCAGCCCCAAGGGTCAGGTATACCGGATGGTCAACGGCAAGCCGGTAGCCCAGTATGCGCCGCCCAAGGCGTCGGACCAGGTGTTGTCACTGGCCTTTGAGAAAAATGGAAAACTTCTGGTGGCCGCGTGCGGCAGCAAAGCGGAACTCGTTGAATTAACCCCGAACGCCGGCGGAAAAGTCACCGCCAAAACGATATTTCAGAATCCGGCGGTCAAATATATCTGGTCGATTTTGCCGCTGCCGGACGGTTCGATTATTCTGGCCACCGGGCCGCACGGCGAGGTGTGGGATATTTCAGCGGGCGGAAAGGCGAAGCTCCTGTTGAAAACCGGCGTGCATAATGTCACAAGTCTGGCACGCGCAACTGACGGTTCGGTGCTGGCCGGGACGGATGGGCCGGGATTGGTGATTCGGATCAACCCGAAAACCGGCAAATCGTATGTATTAATGTCGGCGAACCATGCGGAAATTTCCACGTTGGCGGTCGATGGGGATGGGGATATTTTTGCCGCTACGGCATCACCGCACCGGGCGAAGCTGGATGGCGGAGTATTTCAACCGGTGCTGCACCCCAATGGGCGGCCCGTTGCGGTTGGAAGCGGTATTCAACTGCCCGGCAAAAAAGGCAAGGCCGGTAAAAAGGCCCATGGTGCGGCCGCGGCGGGCGCGGCAAAACCAGTGGCGGAACACACACGCATACCCGGACCATTTCCATCGGCGGGCGGCGATGATTCAGCCTCTACCGAACCAGCGGTGAAAAGTAATGTGGTCTATCAGATCAGCCCCAGTGGACAGGTTCGCGTGTTACTCAAAGTGCCGGACATGGTGCTTTCGATGATTTATGCCAAGCATCATCTGATTCTGGGTCTGGGCGGCCATGGGCGGTTGCTATCGTATGATCCGTTCACGCAGACCGAGACTTTGTTGGAGCGGCTTAAGCAACAAGACCTGCTAAGCCTGGCGGAAACCGGCAACAACCGATTACTCATTGGCACAGCTAATCAAGGGCAGATTTATCAACTAACCGCCCAGACTCAGCTTACGGGTAATTATGTCAGCAAAGTGCTGGACGCCAAATTGCCGAGCAATTGGGGGGCGGCGCATATTGTCGCCAAAGTGCCGGCCGGTGCGGCGGTGGACATTCAGACGCGCAGCGGCAACGTTCGGGATGTGAAAACATCCGCGAAGTTCTGGAGCCGCTGGACATCCTGGATACCGGCCAACAGTTATCGCAAAATTTCAAGCCCACCGGCGCGATTTTTGCAATTCCGCCTGAGGCTTAAACGCAGCGCCAAAGGGGCATCGCCGATTATTCGGTCCACCTGCATCAGCTACCAGCACATCAGCGTGCCGCCGGTGCTTAGCAGTGTGCAAACCCACTACCAGACCAAGCCCGCGCACGCGGTACTGGTGAAATGGAAAGCCAATGATCCGGACGGCGATGCGCTGCAATACACGGTAAAATACCGGCAGAAGGGAATTCCCGTCTGGATACGCATTGCGAAGAATATTTCGGCGCATCATTACCTCTGGCAGGTTGCCGGCATTCCGGATGGCTATTATCGGGTTAAAGTTATTGCCTCAGATGCGCCGGATAACACCCCGAGCACCACGCAAAGTGTGGCCCGAGAATCCCGCCGCATTCTGGTGGACAACACAGCGCCCAGGATTGCCAGCCTGAAATGGCGGCAGGCTGCGGATGGGAGCATTGTGATAACCGGCGTGGCGTCGGATAAGCTTTCACCCATTACGGCGGTAAGCCTGCAGGTGGATTCTTCAAAGAACTGGCGTCCGGCGGCCGCTTCTGCTACTATCTTTGATTCTCCGCTGGAAGGGTTCCACGGTAGAACAGGTGTGCTGACCGGTGGACCGCATCGAATTGTGGTAAAAGCGGTTGATGCCGCCGGGAACAAGGCGTACGCATCGGTGCTGGTAACAGTACATTGATGCGTTAAAGATAATATTTTGGAGTTGAGTCGTGCATTATCCGCATAAAGTCAGCAATCGTAAGCGCGTGCGTAAAATCGGCTTCCGCGCCAGGATGAGAACCAAAAAGGGGCGGCAATTGATGAATCGCAAACGCCGCACCGGCCGCAGTGTCAATGTGGTATGATCAGGCTCTATGAGCGATCATCCCCCTACGCGCCGCCCCAATCGCCTGATTGATTCCCGCAGTCCGTATCTTTTGCAACATGCGTACAACCCCGTGGATTGGTATCCATGGAGTTTGCAAGCATTGGCGTTATCACGTGCGCGCGATGTGCCGATATTTCTATCCATCGGTTATTCCGCCTGCCACTGGTGCCATGTCATGGAGCGGGAGGTTTTTGAAAATACGCAAATTGCCCGGTACATGAACGAACACTTTGTCAATATCAAGGTGGATCGGGAGCAACGCCCGGACCTTGATGAATTGTACATGCTGGCCACACAAATTATCACCGGTTCCGGCGGTTGGCCTATGAGCGTATGGCTTACGCCCGACCTTAAAGCATTCTACGCGGGCACCTATTTCCCGCCGGAAGATCAATATGGCCGGCCCGGCTTTCCCTCGGTACTTTCCGCCATCAGCACGGCCTGGGCCAATCAACGCGAACAGGTGTTAGAACAGGCGAACCAGATTGCCCGCACCATTTCCGGACATCTGAACCGGAGCGGCAACGCCGATGCGGCCGTGGATGTTCCGGCCTGGGTTACCGGTGCGTTGGAAGCGTGCCAAAGCCGCGTGGACATGACGCGAGGCGGATTTAGCGGTGCGCCGAAATTTCCTCCGCATCAAACGCTACTGTTATGGATTACTCTGCTGGAACAGCAGGCGGCAGGCACTTTGAACGCCGCGATCAAACTATCCGATGATTTTTCCCGGCAGGTTCGTTCCTGGCTGACCATCACGCTGGACAATATGGCGGCGGGCGGAATTTATGATCAGATCGGCGGCGGATTTTCCCGCTACAGCACGGATGAACAGTGGCTGGTTCCACATTTTGAAAAAATGCTGTATGACAATGCGCAGCTGGCGCTGATTTACGCGCGGGCGGGCGTACTGCTGCGGCAAAATCATTACATAGATATCGCACGAGAAACATTGGATTTCTGGCTGCGTGACATGACGGCTCCCGACGGGCTGTTTTTCAGCAGTTTGGATGCGGATAGTCAAGGCGAAGAGGGAAAATTCTATGTGTGGGACTTCGCGGAGATAACGGCCGCAATTCCCAATCCCGTTGACCGTCATTTGGCCGGCGACTATTGGGACTTTTCTCCGGAAGGGAATTGGGAGGGGCGAAATATTGCCCGGGTTAAATCGGATATTACGCAACTGGCGATACAACTTCGACAACCGCCGGAAGTGGTGCAGGCCCGGTTACACGACATCAAATTACACCTACGGAAACTCAGATCCACACGCATTGCTCCGCATTGTGACGATAAAATTCTCGCCGATTGGAATGGTCTGATGATTCAGGCGTTGGCGCAGGTGGCGATGCTGATTAATGAACCCCGTTATTATCAGGCGGCGGCGCGGGCGGCATCGGCCCTATTGGCGGTGCATAGCGATGGCGCGGGAAATATCCTGCATGTAAGCCGAGGCGGCCAAGCGGAAATTCCGGCATTTCTTCAGGATGAAGCGTTCTTTGGCTTGGGGTTATGGTACTTGGCGGCGGCGGCGCGACATTTTGCGCCGCAAGATGGCGAGGCGTGGCTGGCGCGAGCGGCGTGCTGCGGCGAAACTATTTCCACGGAATTTTTTCAGCGGCAAAGCGGCAGTTTTTATCTCGCCAGCGCTCGCCACGAGCAGCTATTTCTCCGCGTTCCCAGCGGCAGCGACAACGCCGTACCCTCAGCGGCCGCTCTGGCCGTGGACCTGCTGTTAAAAATAGATTCTGCGTCCCCCAAATCCGCTTATCACACAGTAGTAGCGCGAAGTTTGGCCGGTATGGCACCGCTTATTGAGCAGTACCCGCTGGCGTACTCCTCCATTTTATCGACTCTTGTTGAACATTCTCAATATCCGCTAAAGGTGGCGCGAACTTGATCCAGCAAGTGATAAGATTGTTAATTTTGCAATACCGTTTCGCGCGGAAACATTTAAGAAAACGGCTCGGATTGACCGATAATGCATATCTGGCGGCGCGTTCTAGACAGGATAAAACAATGCCCGAAAGGCAACTGGATCTATTTGCATTTCTGAAGAAATCACGCATTAAAAATAAGCGCGGGCCGGTGGTTCAACCGGCGGCGACCGAAAAAATGATCCATCACGAAAAGCCGAATGTGTACCGATCACTTGTGGATGTGCCGTTTCGTGAACACCACCGATTTTACGATCAGTTGGTGCAGGACATGAAGTCCCAGTATGGCATTTCCATTCGGAAATGGCGTTCG
>DAHVEJ010000177.1 GCA_027313145.1 Phycisphaerales bacterium
ATGGCCACGCCGCCGGCAATGCGCCAAAACGCAAACCAGACGAAGCTTGGCGCCCAGCCGGTAAGGATGGAGGATATGGCAAAAAGCAGCCCCGCCACCACCAGAAGTTTTTTACGGCCAAATTTATCAGTCAACCAACCGGTCACCAACGCACCCGCCAATGCGCCAAGCATCGCACACGACATCGCCCAGCCAATGGTAGTCGCATTTACGAGATGGAAATGCGGCACAAAAAATGGCTTGGCTCCACTTATAACAACCCAGTCGTAACCAAAAAGTAACCCTCCCAGCGCCGCCACAGAGGCAATGCCAATGACGTAGCCCAGACGCACTTTTACAGGTTCCTGTGGCACGGACTCACTGCGCATTTTCATTTCCTTTTATTTAGCGGGTTAAAACCAGCGGCATTTGGGATAGATTGCGACTTTCGCTTTCCGGCGGCAGGGCGATCTTGCATAATTTCCGCCAGCAATTCCGACGCCGGAGCATTACTGGGATCCGATTTTACAATCCCTGCCAGCAGTTTTGCGCAAGCACCTTTCCTGCCCAGTGCGAATTGCATTTGCGCCTGCAAATATTGAGCGCTATTTTTCTGCTGTGCCTGCATATCAGCTTCAAAAAGCAATAAGGTCGGCAACGATGTCGCAAAATAATCAATCTTGGCTGGGGCACACTCTAATTTTTTGGCGTAGGCCGTTACAGCGCGGATCAGCTTTCCCGCCGCTTGCATTTTTCCTAATTCCCGCAGGGCCAAAATCGTGTAAAGCGTCATTTCGGAATATTGAGTTACCGCCATCTTCTGAAAATCACCACGGCTGCTCGCCGCCCGACGCCACCATTGCCGGGCTTGCGCCTTTTGACCAAGTGCGGCACAGGTCTGCCCCAGATAAAAATAAATATCACTGCAATTCGCCAGTGGATGCCGGGCTTCACCAAGGGTTTCCGGCGGCTTGAGTGCCGACTGAAAATACCTTAATGCATCGGCAGCTTTTCCCTTTCGCAATAAATCGCGGCCCAGACCGCAATTCGCGCGCACGAATTGCTCCAATACGCGTCCCTCCCCCCCTTCCCAAGGTTGAAAGTGTCGGCTGGTTAAAACAGCCAATGCCTCTTCATGCCGCCGGGCCAGATTCAACAACGCACAATATTCGATCGCCAGATCATCACGTTCCGCCCAGCCAGCCGGCCGCCGGACTTTCGTAATTTTATCCTGCGCACCATCTTCCGCGGGCGAAAACGCTTTTCGGTCCATATCCCGGCTTGCCTCTAACGCGGATAATCTGGCATGTATTTTTACGCCCATGCGTTTGGCTAATTGATCCTGTTCGTATAAAAGCCGCGGATCGGCCGAATTGCACTGCCTGGCTCGCTGATAGGCACGCCTGGCCTTGGCCGGTTGCTTAAGTACATTGAAATAACCAATGCCCAGATTTCGCCAAATAACACTGTAATCAGGCTTTAAGTGTGCGGCTTTTTCCCAATGTTTGATGGCCTGGCCATGACGCTTACGGTCATAAAGCAGGTTACCCAGATAATAATGAGCCAACCCATCGTCTGGATTCTCGGCAATGGCTGTTTCCAAAATCAGAATTTCCTCCAGCCGAGAGGGGAAACACCAATCGGGATTGGCACGCGCCGCGTTGGAAAAGCTTTCCTTTGCCTGGGCCGTCTGGCCGCTGTTATGCAAAAAATATCCGCGATAGTAATCAACCAGAGGTGCGGTGCCGGGGACCAGGGTATCTTGCGATTCAGGCAATACAGCCAGAGCCATATCCCAGAGGCCCGCTCGCGCTAAATCCAGTGACAAATCAAGGCGTTCCTGTGTAGGAACATCTGCTATTTCACTCCGTAGAAATCTACTGCCCACATCCAGTTTATCTATGTGCGATATGCCCTGCAAAAGCGACTCGGCCTGTGCGTGGAGCTGCAGTTTTTGCAACACGATAACTTTGAGGTTAGCGGCACTGAGATTCTCGCCATTGACCAGTAATGACTTATCGAGATGTTGCAGGGCGGCTTCCCAACGGCCGCAATGGCAATCAATGCGCGCCAGCTCCAAAAAGGCCGCCGCCTGCCACGCCTGATTCCAGGTCGCCTTATAAAATGCGTCATAAGCTGGCGCATCATTCCCGCGAAATCGCCACGCTACGCCGAGGTTATAAAAACATTCACCATCGTACGGATTGGCATTGCGGCTGGTCAGCCGATTAATGGCGCGTTGGAAGTGGTCGCACGCCAACGTAAATTCGCCACGCTTCAGATGCCATAATCCCATCGCATTCAGGCATCGACTGTCGCCAGGATCGCGGCGCAACGCTTCCCGCCAATAGATTTCCGGATAGCGCGTGGCGTGGCGATACTGATCGAGATGCAGACCGATGATATACAATTCATCATTCGAGGCGACATCCGGCGGTAGCGGCGGTTCTGTAGCGGGTGCCTGTGCCGAGGATTTCACGCGGGTTTGCGTTTGAACTTCCGGGAGATGATGCAGCAGAACATTGCCATTCTGATCGCGAACAATTGCTTCAATCTGCTGCGAATCAATGTGTCTTTTCAACGCGATGGAAAATAAGATTGGCCGGGAGGGATCCGCTTTGGCACCATGTTCGCCAAGTATTTTTCCCGCGTGTTTAATGGTGACCGCCAGGTGATCATACGCTTGTATCACCGCCACGCCCACGTGCAGTGATTGACCGGCGGCTGCTAAACTTACGGCAAGGCTTTCATTGGCGGCAATCGCCGGGCCAATTTCCCGGATGGGATACCAATATTGCGTAAATGCCCGCGTTTCCCCGGGAGCTAGAAATGAAAAGTCCGGCTGGTTATCGGTAAAAACACCGCCCATGAGTTCGATGTAGGGGCCGTCGGAATCGGTAAGATGGCGATCCCACGCGTAGCCGAAATCATGGTTGCCCCACGTCCACTGCTTTTTTCCAGGAGCGATATGATGATTGGCAACATGAATCAGACCCGCCTGCCGGGCATGGTCGTAGCCGCCGCTGAAATCATGCCTGGAACCGATGGCCATATAACTGGTTGGCACGGGAATATTGGCGTACCAACTTAAATCATTCGGCGGATAATTACCCGGTGGAATAAAATGCGTCGGCAGTTGATCTGGAGGAATGCCGTGCTTGGCCCGGCGACCGTAATCCACACCATAATAATGATCACGGCAAAGTGGGAATTCACTATTTGCCCGGCGGGCATGATCCGCCACAATATGTACATCCGGCGGAAAAAATGATTGGTAGTGTTCATGCACATGTACCGCAACATTGGCCCACCACAGGAAACTCTGGGGTAATAACGTGCGATTAAAGAGCCGGACCTTGAGTTCGACGCGTGCCAAACCGGGGCGTAAGCATACGCCGTGCATTCCCTTGAGCCGATTCATCGGGTCATGATCGCTTAACCATATCGTACGACCACCATCGGGATGTTCTTCAATGGTCCAGTTGACGGGCATGAAGGTGGCCGGCCGATGATGCTGCGGCCAGTTGAATTCAACTCCGCCGGACGCCCATGGCCCGGCCAGACCGACCAGTGCGGGTTTAATAACGTTTTGGCGGTAAAAGAAGTCGTAGCCATTGGTTTTGTCCAATCCAATGTGAATTCTGCCGCCGATTTCCGGAAGCACCATTAACCGTATAAATTCATTCTCAAGATGCACCGCCTGCCAAAGCCTGTCGTGTGGGATCGTTGAAATAGAATCAATCACCGGCAGCGGGTAAACTCGCCCACTGCTACCCTGATAGACGCGCTTTTCGAGAAACAAGGGGTTTTTATCCGGAACGGCCGGTTCATAGGTTCGAATCATGACTTCCTGCGCCCAGGCCTTCACCGGCCCGGTGCAGTCAGACGGGGCGGCGGGGAGTTGCAATTTCACTTCTTTTACATTCACAGAATATTTTCCTATTGTTAATTCCATTACGCTTACCGTGAAACCCTCATCACATCAGCATTCTGACCGCCCTGCCACCAATACGGAATAGCTCAATCTACGATGCGTATGGATGATTCAACGATTATGGTACGCCTCATCCTTTGGCAGTCATTCGGTATTCGCTGGGTGAGATTTTATAGATCCGGTGAAATACCCGGGAAAAATATAAAGGGTCCGAAAACCCCACGTCCGCCGCTATTTCCTTCAGCGGACGAGTTGTGGTATCCAGCATTTCCGCGGCACGCTGCATTTTGAGTCGCAAAAAATAATCCAGTGGCGAATATCCGGTTGTTTTTTTGAACAGGGTGCTGAAATGCGAGGTTGATAAGTTGCAGGCCTGCGCGACATCAGGCACGGTGACGGTCTTTTGCCAGCGGCTTTTCATATAGTCTATGGCCAGAGGAATACGGTTGTGGGTGAATTGATCCACTTGCGCTGACTGGCCGCCGGTGGCAATCAACGCCAGCAAATGGCCCAGGGCCATCGACGCAACGGTAAGATGATTTACTGAATATCCCAGCGAAAGTTCATCGATCATCGTTTCAAAAAGCGGGATAAGATTCAGATAGCCGCTGACATGCAGAATCGGCAATGCGTCTCGCCGAGTAAGCATATCCGTAAAATAGCGCGTCGCCGAGCCTGCCGCATGGCACCAATGAATCGTCCACGGATGTTTGCTGTCAGAACCATAACTGTGCACTTGCCCGGGGAGTATAATTATCAGATTTCCCGGGTTAATATCGTAGGATGCCCTCCCGATTCTGACCCACCCTTTTCCGCGGATACATAAAATCAGAATACACTGGAGCGAACCCTGCGGACGATCCACATAATGATTCTCGGCATCCGGAAAATAACCAATATCCGACGGTACAAGCTGCAACGGCAATGTTCTACGCAACGCCCGGTCCACCACCGGCCGCGGCAAAACCACCATCCGCTGCTTCGCGAAACCTTCCTCCATCCGTCTTTCCGAGTTGAATGAATCCATCAGTCACAGCCCTGTGAAAAGCACATTTCCAGTTATCTTACCTTCCGCCAACGGTATCGCCACCTGGCCCGACTACTGATTAATTCTTAGCAAGCCCACTTATCTCCCCGCCCTTTGCATAATAGAAGGTTTCTACGTGAATAGTCTCCATGAGCGACTAATGCGGATGTCGGGAGGCCGCGCCTTTCCCAATAGCCCCGTGGGTCGGTGTCAATTCCAATAGTTCAGAATCACCAGCCGACGAAAGTTTTATTTCCAGCCCGTGGTATATCAGGCTGCCTGCTGGATACACTTTTGCGTTTGCCGGGCCGGTCAGTGATACAATATTGTACGATTTGCTTCGATCTAATCCGCGAAGCCGCAGGTTCATTGAGGAAGATTTGGCACCTCCACGAAACACAAAAAGCAGAGCTTGCCCTGTACTGTCATCAACATACAGCATGGCCTGCCAGGTTTGTGGATGCCATGGGTTGGCCTGATTTGTGAGATGGTAGACCGTGGCGTGTCGAAGCATCGGGCGTATCTTTTTATACAGTGCGATTTCCCGGGCGGCAACGCTAAGCGTTCGGGCATTCCATTTGGAAATATCGCCGGAGAGTCCCAGCATTCCCAGCATGTTGACCTGGAATTTTGCGGCCAAATCCAGTGCCTGATTGGCGTGTTGGGGCCGCACGGTCCAGTGACTGCAAGTCGTGGGAGAAAACATGTAGGTTGCGCCATACATCATCACATAATTCGCCTTGTTGGAAATATTGTCCGAAATCCAGTTGGTATCGGAAAATGCGGAACTCATCAATGTTGCGCGAAGCGACCCGCTTGAACAATTCTCCACGATTAGATTGGGAAATTTCCGCCGAATATAGCGCCAGACGTCGATCAAACCACAATAGTGTTTATAGACCGGGTCGTTGCTCGCGTTAAGAGTGCGGCTATGGGTGGGTATTGGAAAATTGGTGTTGAAGTCCATTTTGAGGTAGGCCAGCTTATATTGCGTCACCAATCGGCTGATTGCTGCTTCCGCCCACGCACGAACCTTCGGATTGCCGAAGTTCAGCAAAGCGCGGTTGGAAAGCCGCCGTCCGTGCCAGGAGAGAAACCAGTCCGGATGCCGCCGGGCAACGGGACTTTGGGGATTGGCGCATTCGATCTCAATCCAGAGTCCGAATTTCATGCCCATCCCGCGAACGGCTCGAGCAAGATCGCGTAATCCTCGCGGAAATTTTTTACGGTCCACCGCCCACTTGCCCAGATCTCGGGAGTTGTGCCCATACCATCCACCATCCACGACAAATAATTCACACCCAATCTTCCGGGCGATCCGGGCGTAACGCAGCAGAGTCTTTTCATCGGATCGTCCGTCGGCGGCATACCAATCATTATACTGAACCAACGGCCATCGTCCGTGTGTAATCCTGACCATATCCTTCGTGCGCAGCAGTTTGTCACGGATAAATCTTGTAATGGGCTGTGCCCCGTTATCCCAGTTACCATGGAAATAATCGATAACCGCACCCGGAATCGGCATGCCCCGCACGAAAATGTATGGCTTCTCGCCGGGTGGAAACGTATTGACAACTATTCGAGTGGACGGGCCGTCCGGAAGAATATGCAACTGCCAATTTCCGCACCACGCCAAGGAAATTGCGATACCGCGTCGGGTTTTCAAATTACGCAAAAGCCAAAATGGCTTGATATGCTCATCGCTTCGTCCAGAGGATTCCGTAAACGAGAACCCAGTTGCGGGAAGGACGCGCTGCTTTATGTACCATTCCTCAGCCCAGTCACTGCTGAAGGTCCTAAGGACGTAATCCGTCACCGGGCCTGGCAACACAACGCTAAGTGGAAGCTTAACCGCGGCTGTCGTCAATATCTTCGGAGGCGGCCTAATCGGTGTGACGGCATCGGCACCTCCAGCCCTTTGCAGAATAAACGGGCTGAACGTGATGCACACTCCTACCATAAATAGAAACATACGCCTCATGTTGAACCCTTTCATTTAGTTAATGTGCTTCATTACCTGGAGTTTTGTTTTGTTATCCCTGTATTCCGCTCTGCAACACGTTTGACCGTGAATTGCCAGTAATCGCCAACACATTCTTCAATCGCCGGAGGCAATGTGCGGTGAATTTCTGAACGGCGCAATGAGATTATCGCGTCCAGTCACAAGGCACAAGGGATATTGCCAACGATATTTCCATCGATGACAGGGACGAATTGACGATAATGCCGCTCTCACTAACGCATCCATCAGTATGGTTCCGGCAATTTTAAGCATGATCGCGCCGGAGGGCGAGGCTGTGACGCCAAGCATATTTAGCGTTACCACAAGTTTCCCTCCATGCTCAATTTATTGTGGCTCGGGTCGCGCACTCGATTCGCGCATCGCTTGCATATTGTAGAGATCATCGGCATAGTACATTTTCGTTCGGATAAACTGTTTGGGATTTTGGGTTGAGAATTCCGGGCGGATGTCGCCCAAATGGCGCGGAAAGGGATACATATGACGGACGAAGGACGGACCCTATTTGCACAACCCCTGACGCGACGCGGGCTTTTGACAAGCGCTACGGCGATGGCTCTGGCTTCGGGGGAAATAGTGGGGGCGAGTCCTTCCGTTACCGCGGTCAATATAAATGCTCGCGTCATTTATCAGAAATTTGAGGGATGGGGTACGAGTCTGGCCTGGTGGGGGCATGTGGTGGGTGGATTTTCGCCGGACATTCGCAGAGATTATCTTACGAGAATATTTGGCACTGAATCAGGACTAGGCTTAACGGTGGCGCGCTATAATATCGGAGGTGGTGAGAATCCGCGTTATAAATTTTTGAGTTATCGCGCCGCGATTCCGGGGTATGCGCCGCGGGCGGGAACCTTTGACTGGCGTGCGGATGCGCGACAAAGACTGATCCTGCATGAGTGCATGGGCATGGGAGTGACGCATATCCAGGCATTCTCCAATTCGCCGCCCTATTACATGACCATCAGCGGCAGTGTCACGGGGGCCAAACACGGTGGGAACAACCTAAAAGTTTCCGATTTTCAGGCGTTTGCCGATTATCTTGCGGATGTCGTGAAACATTTTGACCAGACATGGGGAATTCGCTTTCAGACCTTGGAGGCGTTTAACGAGCCAACCTCCAACTGGTGGAAATACGGCGGACAACAGGAGGGATGCCGTATCGGCAACGCGGAACAAAATCGAATTATTCCCATACTTGCCAAGGCGTTGCGCCAGCGCGCGTTGTCCACCCGCATCGCGGCACCGGATGATAACAGTATCGACGAAACCCTGGCATCGGTTAAGTCCTATGATGCCCAGACGCTTGACGACGTATACCAGATCGACACACACAGCTATTCGGGTACACAACGTCACGGACTGCGGCAATTTGCGGCGGCAAATAAAAAGCGACTCTGGATGTCCGAATACGGAGATGGCGATAAAACCGGACTCACCATGGCTTTGCGAATTGTTCAAGATATGCGCGAGTTGCGCCCCCTGGCCTGGGTGTACTGGCAGGCGGTGGATGGAGGCGGGGGTTGGGGGTTTTTCAGCAATATTGAAAATGGCAGGCAGACGCGATATATCGTCAACAAGAAATACTACGTCATGGCCAATTTCAGCCGCTTTATCCGGCCCGGATTTCAGTTTGTCGGTATCGGCGACACGGCCTGCATCGCGGCACTCCATGTCACACAAGGCCGGCTGGTTATCGTGGCCGTGAACGCAAAACCAAAGCCGCGGCCTATTCATTTTAACCTCGCAGGTTTCAGGTATATCGGCGGGCGCGTGCAGGCGTATGTGACGTCTCCGACATATAATTTGAAACCGATTGCCGGCCCGGGCGTATGGGAGAAGCAATTTCACGCAACGTTGCCGGGAAAATCCGCCACGACGTTTGTCATCGACGATTGTCGTCTTTGACCAGGCGGGTTGTCTCGGTACCGTCGTGTGGCGGAGCACTAGTCCTTAAACAAGCGAGATTTTTAGAGCGTTCTTCGTATTTATGATGTGCAGAACGGGCGCGCACCGCGTCCCT
>DAHVEJ010000178.1 GCA_027313145.1 Phycisphaerales bacterium
CGCAATCCTCCTCGCTTCGCGCCCACAACCCCTTGGCCCTCCGTCAACCCGTAATTATGGCTGGAACAGGGCACTAGAAGCTCGCCCCCAAAAACAGCCGCCATCCCGGCTTTATTGCCGCGCTCATGCGATTGGGAGGCATTAATCGCTGAACGATAACGTTACGGGGGCCAGGAAGCTTAGATCCGGTTTATTGTGCTGCGCGGTCAGACGGAAGCTCTGGATGCCATCAACCCGCGCCCGGAGCGCATTAAGGAACTTAAGCTCGTCCTTGCGGCTGGGGTTGGGCATACCGTTGGGTTCGTTGGGGTAGGCCACGTCCAGATAATGGTTGTATGCGGCAATAGCCTGATCATACAACACCACGGCTTTCGCCAAGTCTTGATCGGCGGCGTCTCCAAGGCGGAAGCGGCGGTTATTGTTCTGCCAGGCCACCAGACCGCGGAATAATTCATGCTCCGCTTGGCCCAAGGCTTCGTAGTATTGTACTTCCACGATGTGCTGGGTGTGCACGTATTTCTGATAAGGATATTGGACCAGATATTTCTTGAACTCTTCAATGGAGCGGGGCGCATTGACTTTCACATTCCGGTAGCAATCATCCACATTTTCCACGCGCGCCGGAAAACGCCGCAGCATCTGGGTTTCGGTGTCCAGATTAAAAATACGATTCGTGACGCGCTGTGCGTAAAAAAGATCATCGCGGCACCAGCAGCGCAAGGTCATGGGAGGCCAGGAATCCAGCACCTGCTGGCCCATGTCCGTGGGGCCTGGAACCGTATGCAGCGCCCGCTCATACTCCTGATAGGCAAAATAAAAGACGCTTAATCCATAGCGGTAATGCACGCCATTGACTTCAACGCCGTGGCCCAGCGGCCCTCTACCGGATCGCGGCGGCAAGAGTTTGATATGGAACTCCGGCCGATGCACAAGGTAATACACTTCCGCCAGTGTGCTTAACTGACTGCTGACCTTTCCCGGCTGATACCGGTAAAGGTGCGCCAGATCATAGCGCCAGCGCGCCGTGTAATAGCGCCGCTCAAAGCTGGTGCCCAGCTTCAGGAAAAAGTCATTGGCCTCGTTCATGATCATATTGGCGTTGTCAGGAACGTACTTTTCACCTTTATATAGATATATTAATCCATCGAGAACCCATTTGTACTTGGTGTTCATGTCATGGAACTGCGCCGATAAATTGTACGACTGATTCCACGCGTTAAATATATAGGCCGAGCCGAAATAAGGCTCCAGCGCGGCGATGGCGTTGTAATCGGTTTCCAGCGGCACCCAGTCATGATTATTTTTGTCATTTTCCGCATTTTCCCACAGCACCATGGCCAGAATGCCGCGGAATCCGCCCAGGGTCAGGCGGGGAAAGGTCATAATCAGATCGCCGACGCTTTTATTATGATTAATGACCAACTTGGCGCGGCGGGAACGCAGGGGCGATTGGATCAGAAATATACCGGCCAGGAGAATAACGGCTATGGCGATGCAAATCACCTGATCGCGCCGCACTTCACTGCGCACGCGGCCCATGCGCTTGCCGGCGTTTCCCACCGGGCGAATCGGTTCAGGCAGGGGACTATTGGATGACATTATGCCAACTCCTGTTTTCGCAACAGCAGATAACCGATCGCCAGCGTGGGCAATACACACCCCAGCGTCCAGATGATATCCAGGAACACAATTTCAAAAGGCATATCCTTTGATCGAACGATAAAGTGGAGCGGATCATAGCGTGTGAAATCCGGCATCAGATGCACGACAACCCACAGGATATGCACCATCACATTGGTAATAAAGGATCCAATCTGATAGTACCAGACGTGTTTCATCCGATTATCCTGGACATAATCAAATAGTTCCAGGCCGCCGGACTGAAAAAGACTCTGGACGAAATGGAACAGATTGCCCAGTATGTAAGCCACCATGGCCGTGAGCATGGCCACCGGCCAGCCCAACGCGGTGCTGGCGGTCACGCCAATGCTGATAATCAGCACAATTTCACAGAAAATAATCGCTTCACTTTTAAATAAATTCCAGATAAAGCTCGATGGCGGCTGCATGATGATCATGGAATTTTCTTTAACTTTAAACCATTGGCCCGGCACTTCACTGCGCAGGTTGATAATCAGATCGCCGGCCTCAAGCAGTGTGGACGGCAGCTTAATCGTGGTGATGCGCTTTTCGTTGACATAAACGGATTGAATCGTCCGATCGCGTGGATTGCTGGTATTGTAAGCCACAATTTGCGCCACGGGTGCCCGGGCTTCATTGGATTGTTTATCCACGCTGATAACCATGTGAACGGTAAAATTGCCATGCGGGCCAATCGGGATTTGCCGCTGGTCCACATTGGGGAAATCCCAGGAGGCCACCTCTGGCTTGATCTGCGGGTGCCGGACACTCGGGCCGACAATTTCCTGTTTGCCATTATCTTTAAATCCGGTAATCACTGGATTGGCTTTGGGGGCCAGCATACCGGAATGATGCGGCGTGCGGTTGGTGTCTAAACTCACGGCCATGCAACTGGTCTGGTTCGGCGGTCGTAAGCCATCACCAATGCCCAGATAAACGCCAAAGTCCGGACACGTTACTTTCACAACCACCGGGCCGGGATTATAAATTTGCCCGGTCTGAGGATTACCATAGCTGAAAAAGGCCGTGGGATTTTTTGGTATCCAGAAAGCCTGCCCCGCGGCATTCAGGGTCAATGTCTTTTCCTGGGTATTCATGGGGTTGCTGCGCTGCACCAATGTAACATCAATCGTTACCGGCTTGGTGGAAGGCAGGGCACGAACGACGGCAAACTGGAATTCAAACATGGGCCGGTAATACTCAGTGGCCGGCAGCGAAGGAAATTCAAAGTAAAGCACTTCGGAACTTCCGCCTTTAAGCAACCGGGTGGGAGGGTTGGTCTGGTAGTTCACGTAGCCGGCGATACCGAATTTCCCCGACACATAATTCTGCGCTTGAAGCATGCCGTGCTTTGCAAGATATTTCACGCCGGTATCCGGCGGCATGCGGCGCTGAACGCTGTCATAGCTTTTTTTCTGCATGGCATAAAGCACTTGCGCATCATGGCGGATTTTCAAATCCACCACTTTCATGTAACCCCATGTGAGGATCATCATGGTCACCAGCATGATGGCACCGGCGGCGGATAGCCCCATGACCTTCCCCAGCAGCAACTCCAGGCGGGAAATCGGCTTGCTGCCGGTGGTAACCAGCGTGTGGCGCTCCCGTTCACGCGGCAGCGTTACGCAGGCCAGAAGCCCAAGATAAATCAGTAAAATCAAGGCCTGCGCCCGGAGGAAGATGGTCATGTAAACGCGGACCACACCCGAAGGCTCATAGCCCCGGACAATCAATACGCCCAGCAGCACGCACACCGCGAACCACACCAGCGGCACCGCCCACATGCGGGCATTCCATGCTTCGGAAATCGTCACGCGGCCAATGGCCCAAGCCCGTGAGAAACCGCGCCCCAGCCGGGCGATGTCCCGAAACGCCGTCAGCACAAACGCCAGAATCAACAGCACAATGACCACATCGGCGAAGATGCTGACATAGTGGTGCTGCGACGGCGGATGATAAACGGTTCCCAAAGCGATTCCCGCTCCGGCAAGTTTTGGCGCTAACTGTTGTAATAATCCAAACATCTAAATTCTTCATTCCTGACGACCGCGGCAAGCCACGGACAAGCCAAACGTTTTTACCGGAGTTCTCCGCTGCGTTTGCGCGCCACAAGTTCTTTGAATAAATCTTCCAATCTTACCCGCGCACGCCCGGTGCGAACTTCCGTGGCACCTTCCTGCTCGGCGATTTGCGTGAGTTTGGCCTGCAGCGCATCAGAAACGTTGCGTGCGGAAAGCTGGAATACGTCTTTTTTCTCCAGCAGGTCGCGCAGGGCACCTTCCAGTTCGATGCGTCCGCGATATAAAATCACCAGCCGATCGCACACATCCTCAACATCGGCTAATTGGTGACTTGAAAGCAGAACGGTTTTTCCCGCTTCTTTCAGCCGCATGATCATGTTTTTAATTTCCAGCATGCCAACCGGGTCCAAACCCGATGTCGGCTCATCCATAATAATTAAATCAGGATTGTTCAGCAGGGCCTGCGCCAATGCCACACGGCGGGTCTGCCCCTTGGAATATGTACCGATTCTTCGCCCCCGCACGCTGGGATCCAGACCGACAAAATCCAGATAATAATCCACCGCGCGACGGCGTTCGGCCCGATTCATATTGAACAAACGAGCATAAAAATCCAGCGTTTGCCGGGCGTTAAGAAAGCGATACAGATAACTTTCTTCCGGCAGATACCCGATACGCCGGCGTGTTTCCTGATCGCCGGCGGGTTGCCCCATCACCAGCGCATCGCCGGAGGTTGGGTTGATTAACCCCAGTAATAATTTAATGGTGGTGGTTTTACCGCTTCCATTAGGCCCCAACAGGCCGAAGATCTGGCCCTGATCCACGCGCAGATTCAACTCGGTGAGAGCCGGCACCTGCTGGCTTTTGAAAAAGCCGGGATAAACCTTGGAGAGCTGTCTTGTTTGAATTGCCTGGCTGTCCGCAACCATCCATAACTCCAGAATAAGCCCCGCAAAGGGGTACGCTTGCCACGAACTTACTGCGCTGACTGAATATTAACCTTTTTCGGCGGCGGCGGCATTGACAGAATAATCTGCTGGCGCGGCTGCACAAAAAATACCCGTCCCACGTTGTTCATCACATTACTTAACGTATCGTTTAAAAGCTTGAGCGTAATAACCCGCGGATTCTGCTTATATTGTGCAAAAACCTGGCTGAAGGCATTGGCCTCACCCTGGGCTTCATCAACCGTCGTGGCGGCTTTGGCCTGGGCTTGATTCAAAATGGTCTGAGCCTGCGCCTTGGCGAGAATCACAAGTTGATTGTACTGTTTTTTGGCGTTCTGGTAATATTGATTTTTCTGCTGGCGGGCGTTGAGCACCGCGGAAAACGCTGCGTTGACCGCACTGGGCCAATGAATGTACTTAAGTTCCACACGCTCCACCTGCGCACCAAGATTAAGCTTGCCCACCAGCCGTTGCAACCCTGCCGTGGGCTTGACCGGATCATAGAGTTCCTGCTCTAACTGCGTTTTGCCATTGTACAGGGCCTCATCCACGGTGGCATAAGCGAGTTTATGAATTAATTCCCGATCCGTCAGCAGGCTCATAACTTTATCCCATGCCTGATTGGGCAGGCCGCCGGGCGGCTGATAAACCGCAAGGATGAACTGCAGCGGATGAGATATCTGATATTGCACGGCCACGCGCGCATGGAGAATGTTTTTGTCACCGGTAATCAGATATGGATTAAAAATGGCATTCAACAACCGCTTGGAATACCCCCGACGCAAATACACCTTCTCCAGATTGGCGGAGGCCGCCGGCGAAGAATTAAAATCGCTGACTTCCAGCAGATGTTCACGTTCCAGCGGCACAATGTGCACGGTGTCAATGGGCCAGGGAATGTGATAATGCAGTCCCGCTTCCATCAGCAGGGCATGTTTGCCGCCGGGCAGCATTTCATATTGCCCGAGCCGTTCAACCACCGCCACTTCGCCCACGCCCACCTGATAAAAGCCGCTAAGTATCCAGACAATCACGATACCGATGACAAAGTAAAGCAGGACAAATTGCGGGCTGGTCCAGCGGCTTGTCGGAGCCTCGGAGGGCAATACGTTCAGTTCAAGATCATGAGGGTGATCATGCGTATGAGAATTATGATGTTCATCAACCTGAGTCATGCGTTCATTCCTGAGAACCTTGGTGTACTTATCGATTCACCGGGCATTAAAAGCCAAACCCTACTTGGCCGCCCGCGGGTCCGCTTTTATCAGCGATTTAGCTCCGGCCCCTTCCACCATTTTCAACTGCGTAAAAAGCGGTTCGGTAACCGGGTTGTTGGGTGTAAGCACCCAATACGTGGTATTGCCCATGGAATTCTGGAACAACTGCAACGATTTCCAGAAGCGATAAAATTGCCGGGCCTGGGGTGTTTCCTGGACTGAATTTAAAATTGCATACGCACTGGCATCCGCCTGTCCGCGGATAATGGCGGCCTTTTTGCTGGCCGCGCTGCGAATTTCCGTGGCTTGTTCGCGCCCCTGCGCAATTTTGATCTGGGCCAGCTTTTCACCCTGGTTAATGTATTCGCTGGCGATTTTATTGCGTTCCGCGGTCATACGCTGATAGACGCGGGCGGCGACATCAGGCGGGAAGGTCATGCGCGCAAAGCCGACTTTCACCACATCAATACCCAGTGACTGCATGCCGATATCCACTTTTTTCTGAATATTTTGCTCGGCCTGCTGCATTTTTAATTTCTTAACATCCACATTGAACATTTCATCAAGCGTGTAGTGTCCGATCTGTTTAAGAACCGCGCTTTGTATTTTGTTATCCAAATACCGCTGAACCGCGGGCGTGCCACCCGGCAACCGATCCACATACAAAACGGGATCAACAATTTTCCACAGCGCGAATGTGCGTATGCTGATCGGTTCGCCGGCGCTGGTGCTGACTTCCCGATTGTCGCTCTGGTACAAATGCAGCCGCATGTCCAGGCGAATCACGCGGTCCGTCGGGTAGCATAAAAACCAGTTGTAGCAGATGCGCGTCGGATGTGAAATAATTTTCCCGAATCGGTCCAGCAATATCTTCTGGTACGGCTTGGCCACAACGGTGCATAGTTCGCAAAACAGCACGATCAACACAACCGCCACGATGGTTCCAATAGCTAACTTACGCATGATACTTCCTTAAGGATTCCGTAATTCCAATTCCCTGTATACCTGATACTCTTGGGCCGCGGTTTTTCATCCTGAAACTATTGCGGCGCGCCACTTTCACTGCCGGGCGTATTAGGCCCGCCCGGTCCACCCGGGGTTCCCATGCCGCCCGGCGGCCCGGACGGCGGCGGCACCATCATGCTCCCTGATTCCCGATGGCCGATTTGCCAAATTTCAGGCGGCGTTACGTCCGGGCCTAACACAACCTTGTTGACCCGGCCGAACATCTTACCCAACGCCTGATAGAACGCCCATGACATCGCCGCCGGGGCGGCTTTGGTAAAGGCCTCGGACTGGACCGTCAGCGCCTTGGCTCGCCCCTCTTCAATATTGACCACCTTGGCGGCGTAACCGTCCGCCGCCAGTAATTTGCCTTTGGCATAACCCTCCGCCTGCGCCACGTCGGCGTACGCCTCCGTTTGCGCTGCGTCCACTAACTGCTCTTGAACTTCTCGCGAAGCGACAACATTTTCAAACGCTGCGGCCGGACCCAACAATCTTCCCTGTGCGGTATTTTGCGTCTGACCTTTGGGCGGGTGAATATCTTTAATTTCCACGCTCAAAATCACAATGCCGGATTTCATTTGATCCAAAATGCTCTGCATGGCTTGTTTGATATTCTGGGATACCGGACCGACGTTGGATTCCATAATCTGCTTGAGGGTATTTTGTGCAAATACCCGGGTGACCGCATACAAAAGCACCTGATGCACCAAAGCGGAATCCATCCGCCGCAAATGCAGCGCGGAGCCGGCACCCGTTAAACCACCGACTTCGATAATGTTGCTTGTTGAGACATTATCAAAGAATTCACCGGGGTTTTTCACCCGCCACCATGCCGCCACAAAGCCATCAAGCAACTGCGACGCCGGGCTGCCGTCCGGATTGACATCACCGGTTAAAAACTCCTGGTCCGGAATGGAAATATGCTGGCTCCAAAAGGAAAACGCATTGTTGCCCAGCAGGTTTTTATCACGCTCTTCCGATCCCACGACCACCAGATTTACTTTATCCGTCGGTTCATATTGCAGCTTATCAACCGGCCAAGGCCATAGAATATGCAATCCGGGCTGCAGGGGATGCGCCAAATCCGCCGCGGTTGTCACACCCAGATGTTCCAGAATACCCACCTCACCGGTCGGCACAACGTGCATGGTACTTAACAGCACGACAAACAAAAACCCCGCAATCAAAATACGCGGAATTAATCGCGAAAAAATGGCGATGACCGTCGTGCCGCTGCTGGCCATGCCAATGCTTTCAGAAACCAGCACCTTAATACCGACGATCCATCCGCTGGAAAGCATGGGCACCAGCGGCAATTGCTGCAAATCCACACCAGCTTGGTCCAGTTCCACAATTCCGCCATGACTGCGGATGGAATTAATTCCCAGTTCAAAGGCTTGTAACACCAGCACCGCGCCGATGAAGATTGCGGCGGCCTGACTGGCGTAATCCACCTTGGCCCACACCGCAATAACCGCCGCCAGCAGTACTACCGCACCGGGAATGCCCAGAATGACAATGCTGTTAGAGGCATCAACCAGACCCTCGGTATCCGGTCGCGGACGGGAAAAGGGAATTAATAGAATATAGATCAATAAGGCCGTACCCGCCGCCACAACGGCACCGGGGTCAATGGGCACCGGCGAAATGACAATGGGATGCCCCGGTGAAATCGCCGCAAAATCGCGATAAACCAAAAGCCCGATAAGGCCGGCGAGCACCAGAAATCCCAGGGAACATAAGCCCACAATCACACGTTGAAAACCGGTATCCAGCGTGGTGATATCTTCCGGCGCCACTGGAGCCGGAGCCGCAACCGCCGAACTGGCGGTTTCATCGGAATAGCTCATGTGAAACGCGCCCATCGGGGCCAGCGGGGTAAATTTCACACTGGCTTCCGCCTCCGCCTCATCCACCAGAGCCGCCTGCTGGCGTGCCAGACGCAAGCCCCACCAGGCCAGAAATGCCAGAACTGTCTGCCCCAGCGCTGCAAACATCGCCGCCCAGAAACAGACCGCGCCATACTTAAATGTGGCGATTGCCAGAGCCGCTGTAACCGCCAGCAGCCCCATCAAAACCCAAAATGCTACCGTGATTGATCGCTTCACG
>DAHVEJ010000179.1 GCA_027313145.1 Phycisphaerales bacterium
CATTGATACTCTGGTACACCGGGCTATTAAAAACAGTCCCACACTGGCGGCGTCTCAAGCCACACTGGAAGAAGCCCACCAGAACCTTAAGTCTGTGGAGGGAATATTTTTCCCACAGGTTTCGCTGGGTACAAATGCCCAGCGGCAAAGACAAAGCGGTGCGGGCTTTGGCGGACCAACACGAACATTTTCCCTTTATACCGGCGATCTGCAGGTCAGTTACGATCCGGATATATTTGGTCTTAACCGCATTGTCATGCACTCTTTCAAGGCGCAGGAAGATCAGCAACGTTATGCCCTGCAGGAAGCTTATTTAACGCTGGAAGGCAATACGGTGACCACCGCAATCGAGGTGGCTTCACTCGAAGCCAAGGTAAAAACCACCCAGTCACTGGTTCGCAATGAGGAAAACATTCTCAAGATTGTCCGGCAGCAGTACCACCTTGGTGCGGTGACATACTTGGATGTCGTCAATCAGGAAAGCCAGGTTGCCGCCACAGAGGCGACATTGCCTCCGTTGCAGCAGTCTCTAGCAGCGGCGCGCCATGCGTTGGCTATTTTGCTGGGGCGAATTCCATCTCAAGCCCATATTCCTGTATTGAATTTGAATTCATTAAATCTTCCGCCCACACTACCGGTATCTCTGCCGTCCGCTCTGGTGCACCAGCGGCCGGATATATTATCTGCCGAAGCGCAGTTAAAAGCGGGTGATGCGCAGGTGGGTGAAGCGGTGGCAAAAATGTATCCGTTGATACAGATTACCGGGGATATCGGGTTTGAAAATGGGCGAATCGCCAATTTCTTTGATGCGTCGAGCTTAATCTGGTCTATTGCCGGCAGCCTGACGCAAACAATTTTTGACGGTGGTACGTTGCGTGCCAATAAGCGGGCTGCCCAGGCCGCACTCAAAGCTGTCGTGGCGGATTACCAGTCCACGATACTCAACGATTTTGCCCAAGTGGCCAATGCTCTGCGTGCGGTACAAAATGATGCCCAGACATTGAGATACCAGCAACTGGCTTATGTATCTGCATTTCGTGCGTACAAGCTGGCGCGCTGGGAATACAAGGCTGGCTCGGTGGATTACACCACGTTGCTGACGGCTCAGGTGCAATATCAGCAATCCCGCCTGGCTGTGGTAACGGCGCAAGCCCAGCGTTATCAGGATACCGCCGCATTATTCGTAGCCATGGGCGGAGGTTGGTGGCCCAAGCAATATCGAACGATTCATAAACATTCGGTGGTAAAAGTTTCCAAAACCCCAACGACCCGGCCTGCGACAACGCAGCCGACGGTTGGAAAGTAAAGCGGAGGTCCGCATAGATTATGGCTAAACGTATTATTATTTCCGTTATTGTGCTGGCAATATTTCTTGCGGTAATCATCGGTTTGTTTGAATTCAAATTGATGGTCAACAGAAAGATTGCCTATGCGATTGCCCATATGCCGGTTCCGCCGGTCACGGTTTCAACCGGAATTGTAAGATCGGATATTGTGCCGCAGGCCATTCACATTGTCGGCAGCCTTACTGCGGTTCAAGGGGTGCAGGTGTCAGCCCAGATTTCCGGAAATGTCACGGCCATATATTTTCATTCCGGCCAGATGATTAAAGCCGGCCAGAAGCTGGTGCAGATTGATAACACCACGCAGTTGGCGCAACTGAAAGCCGACCTGGCCGCAGAGTCGCTTGCTAAAACCAACCTGTTGCGTACAGAGAATCTCATGAAGCACCGAGCAGCGGCACAGGCCACGCTGGATGCCAATCAGGCCGCACTGCTGCAGGCCAAGGCCCAAGTCGCGGGAGACCGTGCGACGCTTGAAAAGCTGGCGATTACCGCTCCATTTACCGGATATTTGGGACTCCGGCAGGTAAGCTTGGGCCAATATGTGTCGCCGGGGACGCCAATTGTGGCTCTCAACACCTGGACGCCGTTGTATCTAGATTTTTCAATTCCTCAAAATGAGTTAGATAAAGTGCACATTGGACAGACGGTTAAGTTCAAGGTGGATGCTTACAGAGGCCAAGTGTTTACCGGGAAGGTTGAAGCCCTATCCTCGCAAGTGGATGTTGCGTCCCGTAATATTCAGGTGCAGGCTGTCCTGGCCAATAAGCGACTGCTGCTGAAGCCCGGTTTATTCGGCCGCGTAACCCTGCTTACGGGCGTAAACACCAAATCGCTGGTGGTCAATGCCGACGCCATTACCTATAACACATTCGGGGACTACGTGTATGTCGTTCATAAAACCATGAAAGCTGGAAAACCGACGTTGACGGTCGAGTCCGTGCTGGTCAAGACTGGCAACCCGATCGGCAATGACGTTGTTGTGATGTCTGGGCTTAAGGCCGGCGAAGTGGTAGTGATCGCCGGTCAGTTGAAACTGCGCCCTGGCGCGGTAGTCGCAGTGAATAACACAATAAAACCATAAGGCAAGGCTTGAATTTAAATGAAATTCACTGATTTATTTATCAAGCGTTGGGTGTTGGCCAGCGCTATTAATCTCATCATTCTGGTATTGGGATTGCGCGCATGGATGAGCATGACTACGCAGGAATACCCCACGATTACCAGCACGATTGTCACAGTGAGCACCTCGTATCCCGGAGCGGACCCGGCACAGGTTCAAGCTTATATCACCTCACGGCTTGAGCAGGCCGTCGCCCAGGCACCGAACATTGATTACATGACCACATCGAGTTCGGAAAGTACGTCCACCATTACCTGTAACATGGTGTTGAATTCCGATCCGAATGCGGCTGTGGCACAAATTCTGGCCAAAGTACAGCAGGTGGCCAGCCAGTTGCCGCCCGCCAGTCAGGCTCCGGTCATTAACGAAGAAGTCGGAGATGCCAGAGCTTTGATGTATCTGGCATTTGCCAGTAAGACCATGAACCAGCAGCAAATCGATGATTATCTGCTACGGGTGGTTCAGCCTAAAATTCAATCGCTTCCCGGCGTCAGTCAAGCGCAGATATTACCCTCGGGCACCGGTTCCAGCGGTAATAGTTTCGCTTTACGGGTTTGGCTTAAGCCGGCTAAACTCGCGGCCCTTGGACTTACACCGGCAGATGTTTCAGCTGCGTTGACCAGTAATAATTTCGTTTCCGCGATTGGTCGGATTCGCGGGAAAAATATTGCGCAAGTCATTACGGCCAACACATCCATCAGCAATCTGTCCGAATTTCGAAACCTCGTGGTGAAATATGTCAATGCTGTCCCCATTCGCCTTAAAGATGTGGCCGATGTGCAACTCGGCGCGCAGAATTACAATCAAAGCGTGTTCATGAGCGGAGTCCCCGCGACATTTATTGGCGTATTTCCATCGCCTTCCGCCAACAGTCTTACCCTTGGCCACGAAGTGCACACCGCGCTGCGGCAGATCGAAGCGAATCTGCCCGCCGGTCTTCACGCCGCAGCTCCCTATGATGGCACGGTTTACATTAAAGCCGCCATTTCGGAAGTCGAACACACGCTGCTGATCACGCTGGGCATTGTTGTATTGGTTATCTTTCTGTTCCTGGGATCTGTCCGCTCGCTGTTAATTCCGGCGGTGGCAATTCCCCTTTCTATCATCGGTGCCGGAATCCTGATGATCGCCTTCGGCTTTACCATCAATTTGCTGACACTCCTGGCGGTCATCCTGGCGATCGGTCTGGTGGTGGATGACGCAATTATTATCGTCGAAAATATCCACCGACATGTGGATGAGGGCCTTCCACCCGTGCGCGCTGCGATTTTAGGCGCTCGCGAACTTGCCGGCCCAATTCTTATTATGTCCACAAGTCTTGCCGCGGTTTTCGCACCGATCGGATTTATGGGAGGCCTAACCGGAAGTCTGTTCACCGAGTTTGCATTCACCCTTGTTTTCACAGTGTTTATGTCGATGATTGTCGCATTAACACTCTCCCCCATGCTTAGCAGCAGAGCACTTAAACCAACCTCTGAGCATGGGCTGGTTCATTTTCTCGACATGCTGTTCATGAAGTTGCGCCATGGTTATGAGCGCTCATTGCACACCGTCCTGGCTTTTCGTTGGCTGGTGCTGATAATGGCGCTGGTGTTATTCGTCAGTATTCCATTTATGCTCATGGAAAGCCAAAGCGAACTGGCACCGACCGAGGACCAGGGTATTTTATTTTTCTCTGGAATTGGCCCTCCAACTGCGACGCTGCATTACATGACTGCTTATGCGACACAGATTCGAAAGATCTGCCAGAGTTTTCCGGAAACCCAACAGGTGTTTCAGATTAATGGGTTTTCGCCTTTAACGCCCGGCTACAACGGCTTAATCGGGGGCATGTTGCTGAAACCATGGAATCAGCGGACGGTTACGCAAATGCAGCTTACCGCTCCATTTCAGCAGAAGCTTTCGAGGGTCGCTGGTTTACAAACCACCGATTTTCCCCTGCCGTCCATTCCGGGGGCACCATTTGGCTTGCCGGTGCAATTTGTTATTACTTCCACCAAGGGATATAAAGACCTGGATCAGGCAGCCGGAAAAATCATTGCCGCTGCCGAGAAAAGTGGAAAATTCTTATTTGTTGAGAAGGATTTAAGATACGACGCACCGCAGGTTAAATTAACGATTAATCACAGCCTGGTGGCGGCGCTGGGGCTTAACAATAGCGAGTTGGCGGCAGATCTCCAGCCCTTGCTGGGAGGAAATTACGTCAATCGCTTTGATCTGCAGGGACACACCTACAAGGTCATTCCCCAACTTCCGGATAATCTGCGGGCCACCGCCTCTATGCTCAAACGCATTTATATCCAGACGGTCGGCGGCCAAATGGTCCCGCTTTCCACCGTTGTGACGATCCACCACCTCGTTGAGCCGGAATTTTTGCCGCAGTTTCAACAGCTTAATTCTGTGACTATTTCCGCTGTCCCGGCACCGGGCACCAGCATGGGCAGTGCGTTGGCCTATTTGCATTCCACGCTTCAATCCTTATTTCCCACGGGTTATGCGGCGCACTATGCCGGAGAGTCCCGACAATTTGAGCAGCAAGGAAATGCCATCTACATCACTTTTATCCTGGCGATTATACTTATTTTCTTGCTCATGGCAGCGCAATTTGAAAGCTTCCGTGATCCGCTTATTGTTATGTTTACCGTGCCGATGTCGATTTTTGGCGCAGCCCTGTTCATGTTCATCGGTGTGGCAAAGTTAAATATCTATACCGAAGTCGGTCTGATTACCCTGATCGGATTAATTACCAAACAGGGCATTCTTATTGTGGAATTCGCCAATAGGCTTCAGGAAAATGAGGGCATGTCTATCTATGAGGCCATCATCCATGCCTCCGCCGTTCGGCTGCGGCCCATTCTCATGACCACTGGAGCCATGGTGCTGGGCGTAGTGCCTCTTTTAGTTGCATCGGGTGCCGGCGCGGTCAGCCGGTTTGATATGGGCTTGATGATCGCCAGTGGTCTCTCCATCGGCTGTCTATTTTCGCTGTACGTGATCCCGGTAGTCTACACGTTTGTCGCCAGCCGCAAGGAAAAAATTGAACCCACCGCGGAGGAATCGCATCCCGGTGCCGCACATTAATATGACCGCAGTTCACCGGACATGAGTTTACGGAATATCTTGTGTCGCGTCGAAATTCTCACGGGCGCAGGTTATGCTTCGTGAGCGGTTATTTCCAGTTCATCGGGAATTGATAATGGTGCCTGTGCCAATGGTAGAACCTTTCCCCGCCGCGGCTGAATTCCCCATAAGTTCCGCACCATGAAATCGCGCACCTGTCGCCATGTGTACTGCCAATGATAGCCCGCGGCACCGTGATGCCCGGGCGGAACAAATAAAAATTCAAAATCCTTGTTGGCCTTTTCCAGCGCATTAATCACCTGCATGGTGCAGCATGGATCCACATTATGATCCATCCCGCCCGCGATGAGCTGCAATTTTCCGACCAGCTTATGCGCGTTGGTGACGTTGGATTGCTGGGCATACCACGGGCCGATGGGCCAACTCATCCATTGTTCATTCCACCAGATTTTATCCACGCGATTATCGTGACAGCCGCTGTTGGCCGAGCCGACTTTATAAAAATCGCCAAACGCCAGCAGTGCCCGCAACGCGCTTTGTCCTCCGGCGGAGGTGCCGTAAATCCCCACGCGGGTTAAGTCCATTTGCGGGCAAACACTTTTCTGCGCCGCCTTAATCCATAAAATTCGATCCGGGAAACCGGAATCTCCCAGATTTTTCCAGCACACATCATGAAAAGCCTTGGAGCGGTGCGATGTACCCATGCCATCAATCTGCACCACAATAAAGCCGATTTCCGCGATGGTTTGCGGCCAATGGAATGGCTTAAAGGCTTTGGGTACAAAGGCACTTTGCGGTCCGGCATAAATATGTTCAATCACCGGATATTGTCGGCGGGGATCAAAGTGCGTGGGGCGGTATATGACACCGTAGATATCAGTTGTCCCGTCGCGGCCTTTGGCCACAAATGGCTGCGGCAACGGCAGTCCCGTCTTATGCAATTCCACCAGGTCCGCCCTCTCCAACTCGCGCACCATTGCTCCGGATTCCGCGCTACGTAATTCTATGACCGGTGCCGCATTCACCCGCGACCACGTATCAATACAGAAGCGATGGTCCGGAGAAAATTCGACCGTGTGCATACCGTTGGCTGCTGTGAGATGCGTCAGGCCCGATCCGTCAAAATTAACCCGGCAATAATGCACAAAATACGGATCCTGATCCGGAAATATTCCTCCGGCCTGAAACCATACCTGCCGCTTTACCGGGTCCACATGCTCCACATGCCGCACAACCCATTGTCCGGAAGTTATGCGATAGCGCACGGTGCCGCTACGCAAATCAATTAAGTATAAATGATTCCATCCGTCGCGTTCCGACATCCAGATCATTTCATCTGTTTCCGGCAGATAAAAGGTGAACTGTTTTCCCGAGTAATCAAAAAACTTCGGCGACTTACCATCATGGCATATCTCCTGTACCAGCGGTCGTGAAATCCCGGTATTCGCATCCACGCCGATAACCCGCATCACCTGATGATCGCGCTGATTGTATAGATAGGTAAAAGAGCTGCAGTCACGATTCCACCGTATCTCCGTAATACTCCATGGATTGGGCGCTAAATCCGTGCTTAGGGGAATTTCTTTTGCGTGCGACACATCAAAAAGGTGCGGGCGGGTAATGGCTACTCTGTCTCCCGGTTTCTGATAAAAAAATGAAACCAGCTTCGCTTCATTTTGCGGCACCGCGTAATCAAGTTCCCGAACCTGCCGATCAAACCCGGGAATGGTCCGCAGGACGAGAAATTTACGGGAATCGGAGGCCCAGAACACGCGCGGCTCAAAATAATTATCAGCGCTGCCGTCATGTGTTAATTGCTGTTCGCGTTGGCCCTTTGCCGATTTCAGATACACATTGAAATCGCGGATATGAACAACCCAGCGGCCGTCAGGTGACTGTGCGGATTCCGCCGACCACCGATTCGGCTCGGTTGCGGCAAATGCCGGAGCAATCGCTGGAGCCTTCCACAGCGCATGGCGTGTAATCGTGTAATCGCCAAGTTGGCAGTTATAGCCGCGTTTTCCCATATTAAACGCCATCGCGGTGTCGGTGATAGCCGTGATCGTGATGTTCAGGTTATGGGCATTTATTTTTTCCTTCTCTAAGCGGCCCAGACTCTCCGCGAGGCGAAAATGATCAAATGCCTCCATGCGCGTCCCGGCGGGCATATTCACCAGCACATAGTCTTTCCTGCCACCCTGTCGCGTGGCCACATACCAGAATCTTTTGCCATCCGGCAGCCAATGCGGAACAATGTGACTGTTGCGCGTCTTGCCATCGGTAACCGCCCATAAATTCACCGCCCGCTCATACGCTTCCAGCGTCGCGATGTTGCTTAGGCCGGTATCCCTCAGCAGGTCCGCCGAAGGTTGGGCAAATTGCTCCGCCCGCTGCGCCTGCTCGTCGGTTAAGGTGCCGGCGGCGCGTTGTGCGGACAGCGGGGCAATTGCGGCAGACAAGCCTCCCGCCAATGCCGTTCCCAGAAAGCCGCGTCGTGACAGTTCCGGTGCCTCCGGCGGCGGAACCGGGGAGGCGGCTGTGTCACCCTCACCGACATCGGGATTTGGCTTTATCGTCATCGCAGATGCTCCTGTTACGTTTCCTCCGCAGTGCAGGCTGCGGTATAAACATATATGCGTAATCTAATGCGGAGTGAAAATATGTCCAACAACATCAGATTGGGAAACTGTTATTACAACATTGTCTCCACGCCCGCAGGCACTTGCGGATTACTGTGGCAGGAAAACGGACAAGCTTCTCCACAGTTGTTACGCGTGTATCCGGCGTGCCCGAATTCCGCCATTCTGTTAAAAACACTTCGGAAAGAATATCCAAATGCTGCACCCTGTATCGGAGACATTCCGCCGTGGATTCACCGCGCGCAGAATTTTCTCCAAGCGTATTATTCCGGCGATGCAAATAATTCCGTAGACGCGCAACCGGATTGGCCTTGGCTGAAACAATTTCTCTTCTGGCAGGGACAGACCGCCTTTTCCCGCCGCGTGCTGGAGGCAACAATTAAGATCAAACGCGGCACCACAATTAGCTATGGTGCTCTGGCCGGAAAAATTAAACGCCCGGGCGCAGCACGCGCCGTCGGCGGAGCTTTGGCCCGTAACCCCTGGCCGGTGCTGATTCCCTGTCACCGCGTGATCGGTTCCAACGGTGCCCTGACCGGCTTTTCCGGCTACGGCAAAATTGCCGCAAAGAAACAGATGCTCGCCCTTGAGCGCCCCATACATCGTGGCGGCTAACAACACGCCGGCGTTAGGGGCCGTTAAAAAATAACATTTACATATCAGCTTGGGATGTTATACTGGTGACATGGATATGGTGACCTTGCAGG
>DAHVEJ010000017.1 GCA_027313145.1 Phycisphaerales bacterium
GGCCGCGGCTTCGGCGAGTCCGCCGACTCCACCAGTGCCAGTTACGCCGCCGTTAACAATATTGCCACCGTTGGAGCCAGTGGCGTTGGCGGTAGCCCAGGCGGTGCCGGAGCTGCCGGTGGAATTCGCCGTCGCCGTTGCGGCACCATAACCTCCGTTGCCGGCAATTATGTTGGTTCCGCCATAAACATTGCTGCCATGTTGCCCGCCGTTATTGGCAGTGGCCGTAGCGTTAGCGTTGTTGACATTCGTTAAGTTGATTCCCGCTTTGGCGGTGCCGGCTTGGCCAAACCCGGTTGAGGGAGCGCTCTGTGAATTGCTGTTGCCGCCACTGCCGGCATACGCGTTGGAATTGCCGATTATAGTCGATGGAATTGTTGTGTTGGACGATGTAAACGTAAGTTCTGAATTAGCGTTGCCGGCCAATCCGGCGCTGCTGCCGCCGTTGGTGCCGCCGCTATTCCCGCCGGTGACATTCTGCGTTAGCGTTAATTGTCCGGTGGTGCTTCCGCTGACGGCATTATTGATTGCCTCTGATGCGCCATTTCCGCCGTTTGCGCCGGCCTGACCGTAACCGCCAGCGCCGCCGCCGACCGTCGCTGAAACGTCAACATTAGCTCCGCCGGTGGAATTTCCTGTTACCACGCCGGCATTGAACGTTCCGCCGGAGTTGAATGTTCCGATTCCGGCATTTCCGCCTGACCCACCCACGTTGCCCGTGCCCATTGCCTGGCCCCCGGTAGCGCCTTGTGCAGTGGCGCTGACATTAACTGAATCGGGGCCGCTATTGGTGGCGGTGGCAATGGCGTATCCACCGCCGGCATTGCCACCGTTGCCGGTGGTGCCGCTATCGTTGAATACGTTGCCACCATTGGAGCCGTAGCCATAAGCGTCCGCATTCACAGCACTGTGTCCGCTGGTGGTAGCCGTAGAATCCACCGTTGCTGAAGCACTTCCAAAAGCACCGTTGCCGCCGTTGGCGGTGCCTGTGGTGACGCCACCGGCGCTGGCGTTATTAAATGTTGGGCCAAAATTGTTGTAGCTGTTGGCGTAGGCCGAAGCGTTGATGTCTTCGCTGCCTGTTAAGTTGATAGCGGAGCTTGCCGTTCCAGCGTTACCGCCGTTGGCATTCTGGCTGCTGGCACCGTTGCCATCGCCCTGAAAGCCGTTAGCTCCACCGTCTGCGTATGTCGTGCCGGTAAGAGATGCGAGATTGTTCTGCGTTAGCGTCAGACTGCTGATCACGCTTCCCGAGGTGCCCGCCGTGCCACCATTGCTGCCGCCTCCGACACCGCCGTTGGCGGTTTGGTTCAAGGTCAAATTTCCCGAGGTGCTGCCCGAGACCATGTTGACAACCGTGAGGCTGGCACCATCGCCGCCGGAGGCACCGGCTTGGCCAAAACCGCCATTTCCACCAATGGCCGTTGCGGACACACTAACGTTACCGCCGTCGGTCGAGCTGCCGGTGCTTTTCCCAAGGGTTGCCGTGCCCCCTGCGCCAGCAGTAAATCCATTGCCTTGAGACAGACCACCATTTCCACCTATCGATGTAGCACTGACATTTACTGCGTCCGGTCCGGCGTTGAGGGCGGTGGCGATTGCATACCCGCCCCCGCCAACGCCGCCATTTCCCGAACCCGTTACGTTATCTGCGCCGCTAACGCCAACGAAATTCGATATACTGCCGCCATTGGAGCCAAAGCCGTAAGCAGTGGCGGTCACGGCGCTGTGGCCGGACGTGCTTCCGGTTGACGTGGCGGACGCTATTGCCCGCCCCGAATTGCCATCACCGCCGGTTGCGGTACCGCCGGCAACGCCACCGCCAGCATTTCCACTGCCCATAACAAGACCGCCGTCGATGTTATAGGAGGGATTGGCGTAGGCAGCGGCAGAAATGTTTTCATTTCCACCGAGGGCGATATTTGATACCGCAGCACCTGCCTGCGAACCGTTGGCTCCGACGCCACCATCTTGATAAGCGATTCCTGCGCCACCACTGCCAGCGGTTGCTGATGTGGTGCCGCTTAGTGAGGTTAATCCGTTTTGCGTCAGATTCAGAGTACTCGTGGCGCTTCCCGCCGCGCCCGCCGTGCCGGCGCTGGTACCCCCGCCTGAGCCGGCTGTGGCTGTTTGATTCAGCGTGACCGCCCCGGAGGTCTGGGCGGACGAAGAGGTGAAGAGATTGTCTAATGTTTCGCTGGCTCCCGTGCCGCCAAGTTGGCCGGCTCCACCGCTTCCACCGATTGCTGAAGCCGAGAGAGTTACGCTCCCTGTGGTCGACACCCCGGTTATCGTGCCTAAATTGGATTGTGTTACCTGCGCCCCGGCACCTCCGTTCGCCCCATTGAACGCATTATCTTCAAAAAACTGCCCGGTGCCCGAGAAGCCAAATCCCCCATTACCGCCAGTTGCCGTTGCGGAGACGTTGACATTTCCGCCGCCTGTTGACGTGCCCGAAACTGCACCTAGGCTGGCCACCCCACCAGCGCCGCCACTGTTTCCAGCCTGTTCACCTTGTCCGCCATTACCACCCTGTGATTCCGCAGTTACATTTACCGTGTCCGGTCCGGCGTTGATGCCCGTGGCACTGGCGTAGCCTGCACCGCCTACACCGCCGTTACCGTCGCCCTTGTTGTTGCTGGTTGAGTCGAAAATAAAATCGCCGACGTTTCCACCATCGGAGCCGATAGCGTATGCGCTCGCCGTCACAGCACTGTGCCCGGAAGTGGTGCCGGTGGATTTGGCAAAAGCAACGGCACTACCCAAAGCACCGTCTCCAGCGTTGCCGGGGCCACCGGCCGCACCGCCGCCACCAACATTGGTATCCAAATAGTTTTTATAGAAGTATTCGTTGGCATTGGCAGTCGCGTTGATGTCCTCATTACCGGTAAGGCTGATTGATGAACTTGCCGTACCCGAATTGGCACCGTTGGCCCCAGAATGACCAAGAATCGTCCCCGCGCCTCCACCATTGCCGGCGGTCGCGGTTACTATGCCCGCAAGAGTTGAAAAATTATTTTCAGTTAATGTGAGGTTGGCTGTGGCATTACCCCCGATATAACCTTTGGCCGACTGGTTGTCTACCCAATCACTCGACCCGTTCCCGCCCTGCGCACTAACCTGCCAAGTCAAGGGGGTGCCGTTGCCGCTGGAAGAGGAATTCGCTGCTGTGGCCGTGGCATTGCCCCCGGTGCCGCCGTACGGATTGCCGTCAGGCGGTGCTTGATAGTAAGCCTCGGTATGGGCGTACCCCCCGCCGCCGATCGCTTCTACCGTGTTGGTACTGTTGCTTGTCGATGTGGCTAGCGCGTTGCCCCCGTTGGGATGAAAATAGGTTCCATTGGAACCGGATACAGTGTTGATTGTAGGAACAAAACTGCTGGCGCTGTAAAACGTGGGTGTGGTAGCGGAGGGGGTGGTGGGTGCCGCGCCAAATGTGAAGCTATACGCCGTATTGCCCCACGTTTGAGCGTTGAAAATTTCAAACGCGTATAATCCGGCTGCGGTAAATGTTACCGCAGTATTGCTGGACACCGTGCTGCCGAGAGTCTGGTTGGCATTTTGCGCGGCGACGACGGTTCCACTTCCTGTCGTTCCGTTACCGCCCAGCAACACTTCTGTGCCATCGTCCGCAGGATTTACATTGAAATCGTAGGTTGAGTTGGCTTGGGATATATAAATGTAGCCTATTTCATCCGTGATCGCGTTGTTTGTCTGGCTGGCAAAGATCCCGCTATTGGTATTGATCCCGGTATCCCGAAATGAACTGACAAAATTAGCATTGTAGGTGGTTGAATAGGCACCCGAGCCGGTACCACCGGAAGCCGTTACACTGCCATTGGCAACCATGGTCTCCAGATTGGCCATTCCCTGCAGGGTGGGATAACCGGATGCACCCGGACCACCTTCCAACGCACCGGGGCTGCCACTATACAACCCCGTGGTCGGAGTGATGGAATAATTGGTGGCGGCCAAGCCCAAAGCGTACCCAGCGGTACTTTTGGGAATTACCGCAGAATCAAGATATGTGTTTGGAACACTGGCCGGCGGAATAACGACCGACGCATGCGCCGCCATCCCGGGCAGCGTGGCTGATACAACGCCCGCCGACATAGCGGCTAGCTGCATTTTGACGGATCGAGACTTGTTCCTGCCCATAACTCTGCTCCATGCTCAGGGTTCAAGGCGCAGAACAAGTGCGCCTCAAATAAGAGATTGCATTTGAACTCAATCCCTTGCGGTCTTCTGAAAGTTAAGCGGTTCTGTAGCACCCGGAGTGCCAAGAAGCCCCTTCTCGTTGCCTACATTGTGTGACCGTCCTGACACTTCCCCTCAGTGAGACATCCCTATCTCGTCCTACAATGTAATGTAGTATGGACAAAAAAATCAAAAAGTCAAGTTTTTTTTAAAAATTATTTTTAAAATTTTGACCAGGAGCCTGTCCAAGCAATCCCGGCCATTACTCGGGCAGGCTCCTGGGCCGAATTGTCGGGAACGTTGCCCGCGGCGAGAGTGTTGAACAACGTCCTTGAACTATCGCAACAGAATCAGTATCCTGACAACTTATCGAGGGTTGGTGAGCGCCATTCGCAGGCCATGCTCGGCCTTGGAATCACGCATCACGCAGGTACTTGGATTTTAGATTGCTCGAGAAAGGGAGGTAAAGCATGCACAAGCGGCGCGCGTCTACCGCGCGGAATTTTGTTTCAAATATTGCGAATTAAAAAGTTGATGTTTCGTACCAAATAAGAAAAAGGAAAACAGGTTATGGAAGTGATTAAATCCAAAGGATTATTGGCCGGCGCTTGCCTGGCGGCATTTGGAATCATGGGATTCAATGTTGGAGCGACTCAGGCGACGCCGACAATTTCTGTTGAGTTGATTGTCAGTGGCACCACGGCCGGTTCGACCGTGACAGTGCCCATCGGCACTGCGTCCGGTACCAAGGATTTTGGTTCCGGAACGTACGGTGGCGGTCTTTATACGTGGACCGATTTGAATGTGCAGTCGCTGGCTTCCGGCGGTGGTTATACGCTGGCGCTTAATCTTTCCGGCTTGCAGGCGGGATCGCCGATTACCTCGGCTGATCATGTCACATTTTCCGCGACAAGTGTACCGGTCGGCCCCGGCACTACTCCCCTGAAGTCCATGGCAACAACGTTTACCGTTAATTTAGACAGCGCCAGTCATGCCGAAAGTTTTTCTTCCGCAGGCGGTTATATTAGTGCTGTGGGGCTGCCACCGGTGCTAAGCACGGGCAGTCTTGCGTTTACCCCGCAAAGCGTGGTTTATCCGCAAAGCTCCTCAGCGAGCAATGGGCCGCAGGATATTGCCTCCGCCGGTCAGACGACCAGTTCGCAAGTACAGGTTGATTTAAATGCGTTTATTAACCCCGGCACAACCGTTATATCTGAAAGTACTGCAACCTGGCTGTCCACCAGCGCTGTTCCCACACCGGAGCCTTCACCCATCTTGTTGTTGGCCGTGGCGGCAATGGGGGCCTTGACGCTGGTGCGGCGTAAGCCGACGACAGGTTCCTGAAGTCATTGCTGTCCGTGGATTTGAATTATTTTGATCTGGTTTATTTTCCGGAGGGATTGCCGCAATCTCTCCGGATTTTTTTATATCCGCCACAATGGATTACTCCGGTTCTTGCTGGGGCGGGAATGCGCAATTTTTTCAATGTGACAAAAGTACAACTTCATGTGACGAAAGTCCATTGCGACAATATTGCCAGCGCTGTATAAGTTGTGCGCGGATGGATTGTCAGAGTGTGCTGGAGTGATGCGCAAAGTATACGGTAATTACGGCGGTATGGTTTTGCCGCTTGGAAGCCAAATGGTCTTCAACCCAGCTCCGGGCCTTGTGAAGGCGTATCTTTCGATTTTTCATCCTCTGCGGAGATCGTTTTTATGAATCGGTTGGCTACGGCTTATTTGTCGCTATTGATGTCGCTTGCTGTGCTTTTATTCATTAGTGGAACTGTTCGTGCGCAATCGATGGGCGTAGTGGTTCAGGAAAATAACGCTGACATTATTCTCAACAACGGTTTAATCCAACTGACATTCTCCAAGCCGCAAGCCCGTATCACCTCCCTCATTGATGAAATGGGGGGGCGACATCTGGAATTGCTGAACACCTCCATTGGCATGTATTTTGATGCCAATGGCGGCCGCTTGCGCAAACCGCGTCATCTGGCCAATGCGCCGAAACGTCGCAGCTATTTTGTGCCCTTAACCGGGCGCGGCTGCCGTGTCATTCGCCATGGGAATTCCTCCGCGGAAGTCATTTTTTATGCAAAGCCATCTTTCTGGTTTCCATTTGCCATTCAGGCTCATTTTGAATTGCGCCGGGGTCAGAGCGGCTTTTACGCCTGGGTTATTTATCATCATCAGGCCGGTACACCCGGTGGCGCTATTGCGCAAACGCGCTTTGTTATCAAAGCGGCGGATGGACATTCTGTATTTACCCACTGGGCGGTGGACAAATATGCCGTGCAATCGCCGCTGATGGGGGTGCTGCCAGAAGAGCGTATTATTCAAAAGATTCAGGATGTAACGTACCTGCTTTCCAATAAACAGATTTGGTGCAAATATGATTACTGCCTGTTTAATTATCAGTTCCTGTGCTACGGCTTGGCTGGACACCATACCGGCCTCTGGATGACCTGGCCCAGTACTAGTTTTTTTAACGGGGGCCCGCTGCGGCAGGAATTAACTGTGCATCAGCAACACGTCGGCGACCGATTAGCCAAAAATAATATTCTTGCCATGGTTGACGGTGCCCATTTTGGAGAAGCCGCGGTACATGTGCACCGCACTGATAACTGGAACAAGTTCTTCGGACCGGTATTTGTATATGTCAATAATGGTCCATCCTTGATGGGCATGTATCATCAGGCCCGGCAAGTCGCCCGGCAGCAGCGCGCCCAAGCGCCGTTTCGCTGGTTACACAGCGCAGATTATCCGCTGGCGCGCGGTGCGGTGGAGGGCGCTGTTCACATGACCAACGGCCACGACCCGGCGGGTGCCTGGGCGGTTCTTAGCGGCAATGGCAACACCGATTGGGCCTTGCAGGGCAGAGGCTACAATTACTGGACGAAAGTAAAGCCCGACGGGCGATTTGTCATCGGTAAAATCCGTCCCGGTGTTTACAAGCTCTCCATCTGCGGCGGCAATCAGTTCCAGCAATTCGTCCGACATAATATCCGCGTGGAGCCTGATCAAACGACGAATCTGGGCATGATTCGCTGGACGCCGGCGAATCGTGGCAAAACACTTTGGGAAATCGGCGTGGCCAACAGGTCGGCGCGGGAATTTTTTGATGGCAACAATGTTCGCCATTATCGCAATTTTATCCGCTATCTGAAGAATTTCCCCGATGATGTCACCTACACCATCGGTTCCAGCACACCGGCGAAAAACTGGAATTTTGCGCAATGGGGCTGGTACAGCAAAAAGCCGTATTGGACTATCAAATTCAACCTTCCCCGGCAACAGCAGGGAAAAGCAACCCTGACTTTCGGCTTTTGCGCAGCCCTGATGTCGCGCGGTGGCTTGGCGGTAACGCTTAATGGTCATCGGATCGCGGTGCTGCATCTGCGTAAGTCCGGCGCGGCGGTGTATCGCAGCGGCGGGCAGGACAGCCGATATCAGGTCCGCTATGTCACCTTTAACGCGGATTCGCTCAAGGCGGGCTTAAACCGAATAACCTTAGGCTTTACCCGAGCTTTTAAAGCTCCAGCAACGTATGCACAGCAGATGCGTTATCACCCCACGCCCGTTGGTGCGGTCATCTATGATGCGATTCGTCTGCAGGTGATGCATTGATACATGGATATGATTTTAAGAAAATAGTGATGCGATTAAACACGTGGACTTTGGCACTTGTATCGCTGCCGGTTTTGGCGGGCGGCACGGCATCCGCGATGGTTAGCGTGCCAAATATTTTCAGCAATAACATGGTGCTGCAGCGCACCATGTCTGATCCGGTTTGGGGCACCGCAACACCGGGGGAAAAAATCTCGGTGCAGTTTGCCGGGCAGACTGCAACCGCAGTAACGGGCGCTCGAGGCCGCTGGATGGTTCATTTAGCACCAATGCCGGCCCGGGCCAAGCCTGGAAATCTGATCGTGCTGGGAAACAAATCGCGGATCGTGTTTCATAACGTGCTGGTGGGGGAGGTGTGGCTTTGCTCCGGACAGTCCAATATGGAATACCCCCTGCATGGCTGGTTTCGCGGCGGCCACGGCAAAGAAGCGGTAGCGAAGGCCAACTATCCCTTGATTCGCATCATCAATCTGCCCAGTATCGCGGCCTCGCATCCGCGTGATAACTTTCCGGTGGCAAATCCAATATTGGGCCGGTGGAATGTCTGTACGCCGAAGACGGCCCAGAGCTTTTCCGCAGTGGGATATTTCTTTGGCCGAGATTTGCAGCGGAAAATCCATGTTCCCATCGGATTGATTCAGTCCGCGTGGGGGGGCACACGCATTGAACCCTGGCTGCCGGCGATGGCATATAAAGACACGCCGGCCCTCAAATCCCAGTGGCTTTGGCTGAAAAATGCCCTCGCCCAATATCCACGCTATCAACAGGCACTGCCGGCATACAGGCATCGTGTCAAGGCCTGGCTCAAGGTGTCTGGTGCCCAATACCGTGCGGGTCAGCGAATATCTCCGCCGCCGATTCCGCCCAGCGACCCGATTGCCGGCAACAAGCAGAATCCCACCGCAATTTTTAACGGACGCATCAGCCCGCTGATTCCCTATGCTATTCGCGGCGTGCTGTGGTATCAGGGTGAGAATAATGTCGGCAATGGTAGCACCTATTATTATAATCATCTATCCGCATTAATATCATCGTGGCGACACTTGTGGCATGAAGGTGCCATGCCGTTTCTGCTGGTGCAGATTGCCCCCTTTGATTACGCCCAGTATTCCGGTAATCACCTCCTGGAGCCGAAAATTTGGCAGGCTCAGCAATGGGCGGCACAACGGCTGCCGAACTGTGCGATTATCAGCACGCAAGATGCCAATAGTCCCAATCAGGGTCACCCCGTGAATAAGCGGCCGGAAGGATACCGATTAAGCCAACTGGCACTGTCTAAAGTTTATGGCTTTAAGAATATTTACCCTTATAGCCCGATGTTTAAGTCCATGCGCATCGACGGCCATAAAGCTATTATCCGCTTTTCTCACATTGACGGAGGCCTGGCTTCCCGCAACGGCAAACCATTGAACTGGTTTGAAATTGCGGGATCAAATCATAAATTTTGGCCGGCCAAGGCGCACATCGTGGATAACACTGTTGTTGTGGATTTCAAAAAAGTCACGCAGCCCACCGCCGTGCGCTTCGGCTGGTATGATACCGCGATGCCGAATCTGATTAACAACGCGGGCCTGCCGGCGATGCCTTTTGAGGCTGCGGCAAAACAATGATGTTAGTTTGAATGTGTATTAAAAGGAAGTTTCTCCATGGCACTGAAAACACCACTTCGGCCAGATCGTCGTGATTTTATGAAACTCGCCGGACTGGCGGGCATTCTGGGGTTCAGTATGGGGGATCACGCCACCTATGCCATGGTTGGCTCACCAGAACGGCATTTTTCCGCACCAGATCGCATCCGATATGACGGTCTGAGCCTTTTTGTCGAGAACAAGCCGTTTTTTCTTTACAGCGGATCATTCCACTATTGCCGCTGTCCGAAGGAATTATGGCGGGATCGGTTTATTAAAATTAAAGAAGCCGGATTTAACACGGTGCAGACCTATGTGCCATGGAACCTGCACGAACCGCAAATGCCGGAAGGCCCCGGGGATTTTTCCAAAGTGGATATGACGCTTCTGGATGAGTTTCTCACCATGGCTACCGACGCAGGCTTATATGTCGTTGTCCGCGTCGGGCCGTACATGTGCGGAGAGTGGGATACCGGCGGCTATCCACAATGGCTGATCGCAAAAATGCCCCCGCATTATCGCGGGATGTGGGTACGCAGTGACAATCCGGAATTCACCCAATGGGCCAATCATTGGATGCGAGCGGTGTGTCAAACCGTCGCAAAACATCAGATTATCCGCAAGCCGGTAGGGCAACACGGTGTGATTCTTGTGCAGGTGGAGAATGAATATGCGCTTATCGGCGTGCCGTTGGATCAGAAGAAAAAACATCTGGAAGATCTAATCCAGCAGGCGTGGAAAAACGGTATTGATGTTCCGCTGTTTACGAATCTCGCAGGCTTTATTATCGGCAGCCACGCCAAAATCGCCGGCCAGGTCTTTGACACCATTGATCGTTATCCCGGTTGGCAACTCGCGGCCATGGGACATCGCATTGGCCATTATCGCACGGCCCAGAAAAATGCGCCCGTGATGGCCGCGGAAATGCAGGGCGGATATTTTACCAGCGTAGAAGCCAAGCCCACGCTTAAAACCGACTCAGATGACTATCCGGACAATGTAAGTCCGGAGCAGATTAACGCACTGACTTTGTATTCCATACAGCACGGCATGACCGCCTTAAACTATTACATGCTTTTTGGGGGAACCAATTTCGACGGTCGAGCCGGGCTTAACGTGGCAACAACTTACGACTATAGCGCGCCAATACGTGAATGCGGCGGCATAGGTGCCAAATGGCTAAAGGTAAAAGCCATCGGTGAAATGCTTAAAACACATGGTCCGGCTCTGGCACGAGCAGTGCATGCGCCAATCCAAGTTCACGGTGCGGGAAAAAGCATTCAGATCGGGGCTCGCCGATCTCCCGATGGTGGAACGTATATATTTGTATTTAATTCCAATCGTTCCCGCAGCCAGAGCGGGCGGTTCACCGCTTCAGTCGGCAACTTCCGCAACTTGTCCGTTTCCTATCATCTGGAAGCCGCTGATTTTAAAATTCTCTATCTGCCCGCCCATGCCACGGGCGCAACTGCGGGGCAATGGCTCCCGGAACCGCAACGCCTTCCAAAGCGGCCCACGAATTTACCATCCGAAGTGGCAATTAAAACGCTCAAACATCATGCTGATGAACTTCCCACTCAGTGGCAGGCGGTGCCCGAAGGCAAGACGCTGGCACAAATGGGCGTTTATGAAAGCGGCTTGAGTTACTACCGCGCCGCCATTGCTGTTAATAGTCACAGCTCCCGCGGGTCGGCGGCATTGGCGCTTGCCTTGGCGGGGCAGGATTCCGCGATTGCTCTGATTAACGGAAAAATATGTTATCCGATTACCGCCAGCGGATCGCCGTCCATAGTTCCGCTAACGGGGGAAATTTCAGGAACCCTTGAGACGACACTGCTGTACGAGAACATTGGTCACGCCAACAGCGGATGGAATATGCAGGAAGGTTTTGGTATCCAGAATACCGGCCTTATGCCGTATAGTCCGGATGAAGGCGTGATAGCGAACTGGCGGATGCAGGTGATCAAACTTCCCCGCTATGTGGAAAAGCTCCGTGGAATTCAGCCCAGCATTGACGATAGCTCCTGGCAACATGTGAACATCACAGGCCTTCATCCCCATCAGATCGGCCACCGGAAGGCAGCCATTTATCGCGCTGCCATCCACCTGACCGCCGATGAATTGCGGGCCGGTAAAACCGTCTTACGATTTGGTGTGGTTTCCAGTCGCGGCTGGCTGTTCGTCAACGGCCGGGCCATGGGGATGATGGGCGGAGCCGGGGCTGCGACAGATATTGCTAAATCCTTGCGAACCGGGCGAAATGTTATTGCCATCGTGGTGCAGGAACTGGGTAGTTGGGGCGGTATTGGTGAAGCGCAATTGCTGCATCGTGCCAACGCCTGGGGACAGCAGACCGGAACCCTGTTTCTTTCCGGAAAACCCACGGGTGTTGTCAATGGCTGGCATCATGTGGAATTTGATGATTCACAGTGGCCTTCGCAAGCCGTTGGCTCGTCTGCCAGTACTTCGCCCGCATTACTCAACTGGTACCGCATGGAATTCGCTTTGCCTGCGGTGCAACGCGATATTTGGCTTCCCTGGTGCCTGCGTCTGGAAGCCATGGGAAATGGTTTTATCTACTTAAACGGCAACTCGATTGGCCGGTATTGGCAGCATGGCGGCCAGCGGGAATTCTATATGCCGGATAATTGGCTCCATGCGGCCGGCAGAAAAAATGTGTTGGCGTTGTGCCTGCGCCCGATGGATCAAGCTACCGCCATCACCGCCGCCGCAGTGGTGCCGTACCGCGTCTATGCGGAGCATCGCAAGGCGTGAGGTAATCAGCGTTTAATATGTGGACTTCCGGGGCATGGTCCGGGTTTCCTGCGCAGCAGGTTTTTCGCCAATACCCCCGGCGCTTCATGGATTGCCCGTAGGGGGTCAAACGCGACCGCGGTAAAACGATAGCGCAAGAATTCGGAAAAACGTCCGGCATAAAAAGCCTGACGCGACAAGTCACAAAGCTGCGCAAAATGCCAATCCCGCTGAATTTTCCTGGCACCGTTCAGAGATCGGCGGCAATCCGGGCATTGGCGCGCCAGCAAATTCCGGTACTTGCGCTGAATTCTGCACTCCATGCAATAGCGGCTCCTGACACCGGAAAGATGTCCGGGCGTACCTTCCTGGTAATGGGCCAGCACTTCGGGAATGCCGACTAGAATATATTTTTGTGCAATGCGAATGCACAGTTCCCAGTCTTCGGATGCCACGAGAGTCGCGTCAAATCCACCTATTTCCATCAGTACATCCCGCCGCACCATCATCGCGGTGGGCCATGGTATTTTTAGCGCCAGAACATCATGCAAAGATAAACAATCACCTGGATAATAAATTCCTTTGGTCCCGCCACGGTCGGTATATTCCACGCGAATGGCACAATGCACAGCACCAATTTCCGGGGTGGTAAATAACGCCGCCTGTCGCGCAAGTTTCTCCGAATGCCAGGTGTCATCCGAATCGAGAAAAGCGATCAAGGTTCCGGACGCCTCGTGAATGCCGCGATTCCTGGCCGCACTGGCACCGGCATTGGCCTGGCGGATGAAGCGTATTTTATCCCCATACCGTGCCGCGACTTGGGCGGTATTATCCGTAGAGCCATCATCAACTATGATCACTTCACATGACGCGTGGGTTTGCCGCAGAGCACTGTCAATGGCGCGCGGTAAAAGGGCGGCGCGGTTAAAGGTGGGAATAATAATGCTTATGAGGGGCACCGTGGTATGAGTCATGATTGAAATCTTTGAGAGTAAAAAAATAATAACATTGGGCACGCGTTTACTCTCTGCCTTCAACTCGTTATCCGCCGGCCACAACCAGCCTTTAACTTGTACTGATTTACGGCGGCAGATAATTCTTATCGGCATCATCCACGATGATCACCGTGTCGATCATACCCGGCCGCGTTTTTACCGCGATTTTACCCGTGTTCATAAGGTTCTTCCCGATAACCGCGGTATCTCCGGTTGCCGGGTTAAATCTCCAGACGTTAAGCCGCTGGGATGCGATAACTCCGGTATGAAGCAATATATTCGTCGGTGCCGCGGCATACGCCATCAGATACGTTGCATTATTCCCTGCCAGCGTGCCGTCGCGCGTTGCCTGCACGCGATCCGCAATGGATTTGCCTTGTCCGGATAAAATAATGGATTGATCCGGTATGCGGCTGAAATAAGGACGCGAATAGAGAAGTTTCCGGATAAAATGTAAAGGTTTCACCGCAGCGGTGTTCAGGGCATCTTTCCAATTTGGCACACCGGGGGGCCAACTATTGAGCATCCATCGCTGTGCCGTGTGCGGGGTCATCTGCCACAGGGCATCATGCCCATACGCACATCCGAAAGCCCCTGCAAAAACCGAAAGATACAGACCGCGCCTCTGACGAATCGGCGGCTGCGTGGTGCCGGAATCGTAATAATTTTCCGCTATCATCGTGGGTTTGACGGCCTTTACGTTGTAGTCATGGGTGATAAGTCGGGTCATATCATAATCGCGGCCATGCCGGCTGGATGATCCTTGAATCATATAAAAATCCAGCCAGGGAGAGGACGAGAAATATTCTGAATCAGATCGATTCCCACAGGGATGCACACTTACGAGATGCTTGCCGTCGCAACCATCCTTCAGACCGCCGCCGATGGCGTTGACGTAGGGTACGGCAATATGCGGAGGACTGGATTCGCCGCCGGCTACAAGAATCACATTGTCATGCCGCTTGAGTCTGGCTCCCAATCGCAGACCGATGGTATGCAGTTGTCGCGCTGTATATCGGTTCATCGTACCGGCTTTTGCTCCACCCCACATGGCAAATACCATCGCATAAAGCCTGTATTTCGCCGCCGTGCGAATGATGTAATCACAGTACTCAAAGTACTTGGGGTTCAGGGTCGTATGGTCCGCGCCGACATACGCCTTCTGCCCGTAAACATTGGCTTCCCGGGCTTGGGGGTAAAAATTCAGCGTGAACATAAAGGCACTGAACCCGTGCGCGTGACGATTGTGTAAATATAAATCAATATCTTTATATGTCAACGCATTGATATTCCAGGCCGTATCGGTCAGCAGAAAGAACGGCCTCCCGCTGTGCGCGTCCATCAGGAAGCGATGATTGTCGCTGACTTTCAAACCACGCGGCGGGGGAATGTCGTCAAGTCCGCCGGTGTTCGTCGGGCCAAGCCTTCCCTCGGCAATGCTGGAATTGTCGCCTCTGAACAGTCCCTTTCCGAGGACGCCCGCACCGACGATGGAATATTTTAGAAAGTCTCGGCGATCCATCGACATCTAAGACTCCTGCTGTGTTCCGCAACCAGACCGTCACTTGGACAGGCTCCTGGTGCCACGGCATTATGGCAATTCCGTATGGCCCATTAGATACAGGTCGCACTGGCGAGCTGCGCCGCGGCCTTCGTTGATCGCCCAGACCACCAGAGATTGTCCCCGTCGGCAGTCGCCTGCGGCAAATACACCTTCCACCGATGTGGCATAGTTGTCATACTCCGCCTTGAAGTTGCTGCGCGCGTCGGTTTCCAATCCCAGTTGCTTGACGATTGAATCTTCAGGGCCAAGGAAACCCATCGCCAGAAGCACCAGATTCGCCGGCCAGATTTTTTCCGTGCCCGGTATTTCCGTCATCGCGGTTTTGCCGCTATTTGCGGTCCACTGCACTTCAATGGATTTCACGGCCTTCACATGTCCCTGTTCATCGCCGATAAATTCTTTTGTGAGCAGACGATAATTTCGCGGATCATGCCCAAAGGTCGCCGCCGCCTCTTCATGACCGTAATCCGTGCGGTAGATTTTCGGCCACTGCGGCCACGGATTATCCGCGGCGCGCGTTCCCGGCGGTTGGGGCATGAGTTCAAAGTTCACCAGACTTCGGCAGCCGTGCCGCAACGAGGTGCCGATGCAATCTGTTCCCGTATCACCGCCGCCAATAACAATGACATCTTTATCTTTCGCCGAGATATATTGCCCATCCCGCAGATTTGAATCCAACAGGCTTTTGGTATTCCCATGGAGAAATGGAACGGCAAAATGAATGCCGGCCAGGTCCCGCCCCGGAACTTTCAGATCACGCGCTTTGGTGGCGCCGCAGGCTAAAACCATGGCGTCAAATTCATGCATCAATTCATGGACATCCACATCTATTCCAACGTGGGTGTTCACAACAAAGGTGACGCCTTCCTGTTCCATAAGTTTGGTGCGGCGATCCACGACGGCACGCTTATCGAGCTTCATATTGGGAATGCCGTACATCAACAGCCCACCGACGCGATCGGATCGTTCAAACACCGTTACCAGATGCCCGGCTTTATTGAGTTGATCCGCCGCCGCCAAACCTGCCGGACCTGATCCGATCACCGCCACTTTTTTTCCCGTTCGCACAGCGGGGGGGCGGGGCACCACCCAGCCATTTTCCCAGGCATGATCAATAATCGCCTGTTCAATGTTTTTAATCGTCACCGGCGGCTCGTTAATGCCCAGCACGCACGACCCCTCACACGGTGCCGGACATACGCGGCCGGTAAATTCCGGGAAGTTGTTTGTTCGCCAAAGCCGTGTGATGGCCTGCTTCCACTGATTCTTATAAATCAGGTCGTTCCATTCCGGTATGAGGTTATTAACGGGACACCCGTTTTGGCAAAATGGGACGCCGCAATCCATGCAGCGGGCACCTTGCGTGCGCAGTTTGTCATCTGGTAGATGATCATGAAATTCATTCCAATCAAGCACCCGCAATCGTGCGTCGCGACTGGGCGGAATTTCCCGGGCGAATTCCATAAAGCCGGTAGGTTTACCCATGACCCACCTCCTGCTTGATATTGCCGCCGGCCATGGCCGCCCGCTTTTCCAGAGCCTTGCGATACTCAATAGGCATAACCTTATGGAATCGCGGAAGGGCTGTTTTCCAGTCCGCTAGAATGGCTTTTGCCACCGTACTTCCGGTGAGCTTCTGATGCTCTTCAATCATTTCTTTCAATTCGCCTATATCTCCGGGATCAAGTACCTTTTCCAGTTCAACCATGGCCAGATTGCACCGGGCCAGGAAAATATCCTCAGGATCGTACACGTACGCTATGCCGCCGGACATCCCCGCGGCAAAATTGCGGCCCGTTGAGCCAAGTATCACAGCGCGCCCGCCCGTCATGTACTCACATCCATGATCGCCCACGGCCTCTACCACGGCGCTGGCACCGGAATTTCTCACGCAGAATCTTTCGCCGGCGATACCGCGGAAAAATGCCTTGCCGCTGGTGGCTCCATAAAGGGCCACATTGCCGATGATGATATTTTCTTCGGCTTTAAACGTGCTGCGCCGGTCCGGATATACCACAATCGTTCCGCCCGAAAGACCCTTGCCCACGTAATCATTGGCATCGCCTTCCAGTTCAATTTTCACGCCACGCGCCAGCCACGCCCCCAGACTCTGCCCGGCAGAACCATTGAGCTTGATGTCAATGGTGTTCACCGGCAAGCCTTCTTCACCATACCGCTTGGCAATTTCATGGCTTAACGTCGTGCCGACCGTGCGATTGGTATTTTTGATCGGATATTCCAAACGTACAGCCTGGCGCGTTTCCAGCGCCGCGTTCGCGTCCCGGATAATCACATTGTCCAGAGCAGCTTCTAAACCGTGGTCCTGCTTTTTCGTGGCGTATACATCCACGTTGTCATAAACTTTCACCGCCGGGGAAAGTATCGGAGTCAGGTCCAAGCCCTGCGCTTTCCAATGGCGGATGGCTTCGCCGACTTCCAGACGATCTACCCGCCCAATTAAATCGTTAAATGTCCTAAAGCCCATGTAGGCCATGAGTTCGCGAACTTCTTCCGCCAGCAGAAACATGAAATTAACCACATATTCCGGCTTGCCTTCAAATTTTTTCCGCAACACCGGGTCCTGCGTGGCAATACCCACCGGGCAGGTATTCAAGTGGCATACGCGCATCATAATGCAGCCCAGCGTCACCAAAGGCACCGTGGCAAAGCCGAATTCTTCAGCTCCCAGCAATGCCCCGATGATGACATCGCGCCCCGTCTTTAACTGGCCGTCCACCTGCACAACAATGCGGCTGCGCAGATCATTAAGTACCAGTGTCTGGTGCGTTTCCGCCAGGCCCAGTTCCCATGGCGTGCCGGCATGTTTGATGCTGGTCAAGGGTGATGCGCCCGTGCCGCCGTCATGGCCCGCAATCACGACATGGTCCGCATGCGCTTTTGATACGCCCGCCGCAACTGTGCCCACGCCAACTTCCGCCACCAGTTTCACGCTGATGCGCGCGGCGGGATTGGCATTTTTCAGGTCATGGATCAACTGCGCCAAATCTTCGATGGAATAAATATCATGATGCGGTGGGGGGCTTATCAACTGCACCCCCGGCGTGGCATGGCGCAAACGGCCGATATAGTCATCAACTTTATGCCCCGGCAACTGTCCGCCTTCACCGGGTTTGGCACCTTGGGCCATTTTTATCTGCAATTCGTCCGCGTTGGTCAGATAATGAATGGTCACGCCAAACCGGCCGCTGGCGACTTGTTTAATTGCCGATCGTCGCGAATCCCCATTGGCATCGCGCTTGGTAAAGCGTCTTGCGTCTTCGCCACCTTCACCCGTATTGGACTTGCCGCCGATACGGTTCATCGCAATCGCCAGACTCTCATGGGCTTCCGGCGATATGGACCCTAAACTCATGGCACCGGTGGCAAAGCGTTTGACAATTTCACTGGCCGGTTCCACTTCCGCCAGCATCACCGGCGCATCACCGGGTTTCAGTTTAAATAAGCCGCGCAAGGTGCAAAGATGGCCGCTTTGTTCATTAATAATTTTCGCATAACGGGCATACGCCTCGCGGCTGTTGCCCCGGGCGGCTTCCTGCAAATTGGCGATCGATTCCGGATTAAGCAAATGCTGCTCGCCGTTCTTACGCCAGGAGTATTGCCCGCCTTCCGGCAGTACCGGTAGCCGCACTTCACCTTGATCAATCGGATAGCCGATTTCATGGCGGCGCAACGCTTCGCCGTATAACACCGGGAAATCCACACCGTCGATTTTCGATACCGTGCCGGCAAAGCAGCGGTCAATGACATTGCGATGCAGGCCGATGCCTTCAAATATTTGGGCACCCTTATAACTTTGCAGCGTGGAAATGCCCATTTTGCTCATGACTTTATAAAGGCCCTTGCCGGCTGCTTTAATATAATTTTTGATGAGCTTGTCATCATCAATGGCCGAATCAATAAACCCCTCACGCCGCAGATTCCACAGGGTCTCAAAGGCCAGATACGGGTTAATCGCATCGGCTCCATAACCAATGAGCATCGCATGGTGGTGCACCTCGCGTGCTTCACCGGTGGCCAGCACCAGGCCGATGCGCGTTCGCGTGCCCTGTCGCACCAGATGATGATGCACCGCGCCGCATGCCAGCAGCGCCGGCAAGGCAACATGTGTTTCATCCATGCTTCGGTCGGTCAGCACCACCAGAGGATAGCCGTCCTCAATGGCTTGTGCGGTTTCCCGGCAGATGCGGTCCAGGGCGTCCGTCATGGCCGATGCGCCGCCTTCACGATCAAATACCGCATCAATCGTGCGGGTCTTCCAGCCGCGATAATTCAACGTTTTAATCTTTGCCAATTGTTCATTGGTCAGAATCGGCTGGGGCAGCAGCAGGCGGTGGCAATGTTCCTCGCCGGCCTCAAGCAAATTGCGCTCCGGGCCAATATAGCTTTCCAGACTCATCACAATATATTCTTTATCTGAGTCCAGCGGCGGATTGGTCACCTGTGCAAAAGACTGCTTGAAATAATCGTACACCAGCCTCGGCTGGTCGCTTAAGCACGCCAAAGCCGCGTCATTACCCATGGACCCGATCGCTTCCAGGCCGTTGGTGCCCATGGGCAGCAGCAACTTCATGAGGTCTTCCGTGGTGTAGCCCAGACATTGCGCCCGCGTAAGCAGCGTTTCAGGATCAAACGCCGGTACCGTTGCCGGTTTAGCCAGCTCATCCAGGGTCAGCCGCTGCTTTTCCAGCCACTGGCCGTAAGGATGTTCCGCCGCCAGTGCCGATTTAATCTCAGAATCATCAATAATACGGCCCTGCTGGAAATCAACCAAGAACATACGCCCCGGTTGCAGACGACCTTTTCTCGCGACATTTTCCGGCGCAACATCCAACACGCCAACTTCACTGGCCATGATGACCAGATCATCCTTGGTTACATAATACCGGCTGGGGCGCAGGCCGTTGCGGTCCAAAACCGCCCCGATCAAGTGGCCGTCCGTAAATGCCACCGATGCCGGCCCGTCCCATGGCTCCATTAAGCAGGAGTGATATTCATAAAAAGCGCGACGCCGCGGATCCATGGATTCATGGTTCTGCCACGCCTCGGGAATCATCATCATCACGGCATGGGGTAAGGACCGCCCGTTTTGCACCAGCATTTCCAGGCAGTTATCAAATTCACCCGAATCGGATGAATCCCCTTCAATAACGGGTTTAATCAGTTCCACATCCCGCCCGAACGGCCCACCGGCAAACATGCCTTCACGCGCATGCATCCAGTTGCTGTTGCCGCGACGGGTGTTGATTTCGCCATTATGCGCCATATACCGCATCGGCTGCGCCCGGCTCCAGGAAGGAAACGTATTGGTGCTGAATCGGGAATGCACCAATGCCAGATGCGTTTGATAATCGGCGTCCATCAGATCAGCGCGGAAGTATTCCCGAACCTGTCCACTGGTGAGTTGCCCCTTGTAGATAATCACCGTGGTCGAAAGGCTGCAAACATAAAAATAGTCACTTTGCGGCAACTCTTCCGCCCGAACCGCCTTGGTGGAGCGCTTGCGAACAAGGTAAAGTTCCCGGTCCAGCGTGTGCTGATCCATGCCCTTGGGACCGGAGATAAATACCATTTTCATCCGTGGTTCGGTGCGTTTGGCGGAGTGGCCGATCATGCTGTTATCCACGGGAACTTCCCGCCAGCCCAGCAACGTAAGTTTCCGCTGTTGAATGGCTGTGGCAAATGCCTTTTCACACCAGGCTCGCTGTTCATTATCGGAGGGTAAAAAGACGATCCCCGCGCCGTAACTGCCGGCTGTCGGAAGCGTGATATTGGCATCTCTTTTTGCGACTTTCACCAGAAATTCATGCGGCAGCCCCGTGAGAATCCCCGCCCCGTCACCCGTATTTTCCTCGCAGCCGCACGCACCGCGATGTTCCATGTGTTCCAGCATAGTCAGGGCGTCAGAGACAATAGACGGACTTTTGCGGCCTTTAATATGCGCAATAAAGCCTACGCCACAACTGTCATGTTCAAACTGCGGATCATAGAGACCCAGCTTACCGGGTTTAAGGCCCGGGTTATTGTGTAGTTCCAACTTAAAAACCTCCATGCCTGAGGCATACCCTCGCTTCAAACAATTCCCGCCGCCGCCCTGCGATACTTCGTCTATATAATCGCAAGTCCTTTATTCTACTTATGACAGGCCACAGGATCAAATACTTTTCGCCCGATACAAAAATTAGGGTGCGGCAACAAATCCGGACAGGCTCCTAGCTCCGGCATTTATGCCGTCGATTTCGCCGCCTGCCCGGAAATATTGCCACGCCGAAATATTAGATTCCCGTTATGTGGAAGAAATTAAAAATTTCGGATAGGATATTTGCAGATCAACGGGGCGTAGCTCAGCTTGGCTAGAGCGCTTGGTTCGGGACTAAGAGGTCGCAGGTTCGAATCCTGTCGCCCCGATTATCTGGCGGAACAAGCCCTTTGGTGAGAACATCAAAGGGTTTTCTCATTGAAAAATCAAGGGTTTCTTCTTTTAACGTCAAGTTCAAACAAACAATTTCCAGTAGCTGCCACTTTTCCTGGCTTTCCGCTGTAAGCCATTTATCTTTCAGGCTTTGTGAAAGTTCAAACACTTTCAACGCCAAATCCCCATGTTCATCACGGCCCCGGCCTTGGGCTTGCAACTGCAATTCCAGACTCGCCAGGCGATCCCGCAATTCTGTATCCTTGGCCGCATAGGTATCGGTGGTGATTTCTTCCATGATCCGCAAGTTCAATAGCCGGTCCCGGAATTGCTTGGCTTGCGTGATCTGCCGCTGCAAATCCTTGGCCGTATCTTCCGTTTCACTCCGCTGCTGTTTAGACCATGCCAGCAGGCTTTGCTGGAACCAATGCCGTAGTTCATCGGGTAAGCGGATGCGATCAAAGAGTTCCAGCACCTGCACGTCCAATGCGTGTTCCGTCAAGCGAACGCGGGGATGCCCCGGCGTGATGTATCTGGAACATCGGTAATAAACATACTCCTTGCCAGTCTTCTTTTTCGTCACCGATTCCCCGGTAATCACCGCGCCACAGTGCCCGCAGAGAATTAAGCTGCCCGCATAGGTGAGATCATGGCCCTGGTATCGTTTGCCGCCCAGCAGAACCTGTACGCGGTCGAATGTGGCCCGATCCACCAAGGGCTTATGCTTTCCGGCATACCACTGATCTTGGTATCGCACTTCCCCGATATATGCCCGATCCCGCAGAATGGAATGAATCTTGCTGCGGGTCCACTGGGGCATGGTATCAATGTACGTGATATTCTCCGCTTCCAGTTTCTTACGCATACTGTCAATGGTATGGTTTTCATAGGCGTACATCTGAAACAGGCGTTTCACTTTCTCCGCCTGTTGGTCATCCACTTCGATCAATCCCCGCCCATCAATCCGGATATTCCGGTATCCGTAAGGCGCAGCACCGCAGAACAATCCGCTCTGCACTCTCCGGGCATGGCCCTCCCGTACATCCAACCCTTGCTGTTCTGTGGTGTAACTGGCGAACATGGCCAATTGCCGCCGCATCATTCTCCCAGCCGGGCTATTGTCGGTGGGCTGGCTGGTGGAGATGAACGGAATGCTGTATTCCGATTCCAGCCTTTCAAGTTCAATGTAGTCATAGAGATTCCGGGCCGCCCGATCCACTTTGTAGAACAGCAGGCCGTTTATCTCGGCGGCGTGTTCCTTGGCGTAGGTAATGAGTTCCCGGAAGGTTTTACGTTCATCCCGCCGAGTAGCCGTTTCGGCGATACGGTAAAGCTTGGTAATGCTGCCATCATGCCGCTGGGCATACGCCCGCAGGGCATCCTCCTGTACGTCCAGAGAGAACCCTTCACGTTCCTGTTCCCGACTGCTGACCCGTGCCAATGCGACATACCGTTTCATGTTTGTTGACCCCCGACAAGACCGCAAAGAGATTACCAACATTCAATAGAATGCCAATAGCATCCTTGGCCGTCAAGGGTTCACTGTAATAGGGCTGCCAGACACGTAGCGTTTCGGCAATCAGATCGGCGGTTATCCAAGCAGGTAAACCGGCGGGCACAGCCCGCGCCGCGGTGGCGGCATCAGGATCAACCCGCCGGTCAACCGGCGCGTTGACCACACTGTCTTTGGGGAATCCATTTATGCGTTGCATGATCATCCCACCGCCAGGCGGCGCAAACATCCGTCTATTGCTCCGCGTGAAGTCAACCCGCAGGCCCACGCGAATAAGGTTGGCCGCCGGAACACACAAGCCCAGCCGAACAACCCTAACATCATACAAACACAGTATGGCATTGTCATTATAAAAGTCAATGTCCTTATTAAAGTCAATTGGCGTTGCGCAGCTATGCCGCCTGATGCACAGCTTGCCGAGGGACGGAGCGCTCTGTAGACTGTGTCTCTTATGGCCAAACGAACCAAACCAGTAAAGATCACCAAGAGTGTCGGCAAACCCCTGACCGTCCAGAGAACGTACCGGTTCAATACCGAACTCTTTGAATCCTTTGAGGAAGATTGTGCCCGGCATCTGGCCAATCCCAAGCTGGTGCTGGAGGCGCTGATTCTCCACTGGCTGGAAGGTGACGCCAAGGCCCGTAGCACCATCGCCATGCGGCACCGCCAACGGTTTGGATTGTCATCCCATGACGAGTGATTCGCCCTTCGGCATCGGCTCCTATCATTACCAAGACGCCGCGCTGCGGCAACGTTCCACCGGCATCATCAATGGTGTAAAGACCGTGCTTTGCCCTCGGCCTGCGCCGGGCAACCGTCGCGCCCTCGCTACGTTCTACTCCGCTCCGTCACGCCGGATTGCTCCGGCTCCAGCCGGTGCAAAGCACTGGCCGAAACACCCTTCAGACCGCCCGCCTTGGCTTCCCGCCACCTGACGTGGAAGGCCAAGGTGGGCTATGTTGTGGAGACAACCGAATGGACGAGTGGGAGGGTTTTGAAAGCTCCCGCCACTGGCATTGGTGAGATGTAAACAACTGGCCGGCGCGATGTTCGGAGGCGGTTACGAATCGCCGGTGGAGGTTCTCCGGTCCCCTGACGTCCACGGTTTCCGGAGAAGTAAATGCCAGGCCGCCGAGGGACGCTTCACACCGACTGGCTCGGCTTCGTGGCTGGTTTTGCCGCGCCCCGTGACATCGACAAGTTGGCGTTCCGCACCGTTGTCCGCCGTCCCGTGTCGGCAGATGGCCACGTCACCAATAAGGATACTTGCTGTCTCCCGCGCTGGCTTTTCGCGCTGCTTGTTGCGCCAGCCAACGGCTCCCGGTGCTGCCGACTGGCCGCGCTAGCGGTATGTCAGGCAGGCTATATTATTTCCCAGATCAGACCGACTGATCAATCGCCAGATTCTCCCGGAATGTTCGCACGCAGGGCGCTCCGTGAAACCCTAATAGCCTTTCCCGCCCGGTTCCCAACACCGTCATCTTCCGTGTCGAACCAGGCCGGAGGATGGCCCGAAGCCAACCCAATCGACTCCGCCACTGCCCCCACCGCCGGACGGTAGCGTTACCAGTGCGCAGCCCGGCCAACGGCTTCCGCCGAAGGTTCACCGCACTGCCAACGCACCTGTTTTTCGCGTAACATCAGTGCGCTCCGCGTGCCTGCCAAAATGACAAATGGCCTCCCGAAGGGCGCATCCGGTGCAGCGCAGATTACCGCTTCCGGCACCACACATAAGCTCGGCCATGACGGGTTCACACCTTGGCCGGAGCATCGCATCAACGCTAGAAGTTCCCATCCCAGAGCGCCGTACTCGCCGCCAACTTTCGCGTTGCCATGCTCGCTTGCTCGGTTGATCGGCAAGGTCTCCAAATAATCCCAAAGCGTTGATTTCAGATATTGAAAAGTGGAAGGCAAGAGTAAAAGACTTGGCATCCCGATTCTTGTATCTCTTTGCTTTTAAAACACTTAAGTGGCATCCCATCATTTTTTCCGGATGCCATTGGCTGCCGGACTTTTCGGCAGAACCCAGTGGAATCCAGCCAAACGCATCAGGTTCTTTGCAAGTGGTGGCGTAATGCACACTTACGAAATTCTGGGTTCTGATTCTTTTAACTTGCCTTCCAAATTTAACTCATATTCCATTGCCAAACATCCACAGACTTCAAATGCGTTTGTCATTGTTAAATTTATCTAAGTTAATGCTATCAACCGAATGCCGGAAATCAGGTCGGCGGGAGCTTGCGGGCGGCCCTCTGGGCGATCCATTGGGGACTGGGCATGACCTTCCATATGGGGTTGTTTACACGGGTAGGGGCGGCTCGGAATAGAGTCTGAGGTGGTGGGGATGGAGTGATCAATCGGAATGACCAAGGGCATTGGCGGCGCAACGGAAGCAATGCCCAGATGCCGGTGCAAGCCGATGGAAAACGATCGGCTACGCCAAGAATCTGAGGCAATCCAGTGGCGCAACGGACGACATGCGGACGATGAAGATGTAGCATTATCGACCCCTCATGGAACACTCCGGAAGCTTTTTATGATTTCATTTCTATTGTGCTTGACACCACGGATGGCGGCGCGTTATCGTTCCCTCGTCGCTTGCAGTTTTTGGCGACCCGCTCCAAGGCTGCAGCCGTTTCATTTTCGGTTGCCTGGTGGGGCGGAAATGGGTTTTCAACATCTTAGTGGAGCGTGCTCGTGTGGCGCAATTCACGATTTTTATCGCCTACATTCTCTCGGCCATGGGCCTTGCGATCTTGGTTGTCTGGCCGGAGGACGGCCCGGGGGCTTTCGTGCGGGAAAAGCTGTTCAGAAAACTGCTTCCCAAACCCGCGCACGGCGTGTTGGATTGTTACATCTGTTTCGGTTTCTGGACGGGATTGGTTCTGTCGATCCCTTGGTGGTGCATCTACCGCCAAGACTGGATATGGTGCGGCTGCTTGATGGTGCCAACTGTGTTCTGGCTGGCCACGGGCAAATCGAAATAGCCGAGTTAATCACGGAGTGAAAAGGTCATGGCGTGCTGCGGCGGGCGAAAACTTCTGGAACAAGGGCGGCAGTTGCAAGGTCAACCTTCACGCACTGCGGCCGGTGCGCAGCGCCCAACCGACGGTCGCCCGGCGGTTGCATCAAACAGTTCCGCAGTGCGCGAGCTTCTCCGCAAAGCGCCGCAGCGTCCAAGCCAAACGCCGGGGACCCGGCAGCGGGCCGCACCGTCGGCAGAACCGCCGCGATTCGCCCAGTCGCCCGCTGAACCGGTGTTTGGGCGTCGGGGCGCTCCCTGACGCGGGTGGATGGCTCCAATAAACGGGGAGGGGCGGAATTGCTCGGGTACTGCAATGGTTGGTCAGAACGTCTTATTAGTGCGGAGCGGGTTCAATGGGAAACACTCAGAACTGCCAGTTTATCGGGGCCACGCTGTGCCCCGGCTGCAGCGGGACATCGCCGCTCTGGATCAACAGGGCATTGCTGGCTGGCCGCAGCTTAGGCGGTGGCGGCTCGTTTACCTACGACGGGGCGTGCTACTCGATTCCCGCCAATGCGCAGCCACAAAAGCCCAGCGGCGGTGGTTACGCCAGCGCTGGTTACATAGGCGAGACATCGCCCGGTTGCGCCAACTGCTGTGCCGTCAAACCGGAGTCGGTTTTTTTCGATTGCAGCGGCACGGGCACTGCGACCGTTAATGTCTCCGGCCCGCCAGATTCGACCGTCTATCTTTCATGGAGCAGTTGTTATCTGGTGGTTAATGGCGTTGGACCAAACATCGCCGGGGGCAGCACAAGTATCACGCTGGGCAGCAGCGGTGGCACCTTTACGGTGGGGACATCCAGCAGCGTGTGTCCGATTCCCTGCCCCGGCGGCCCGGCTGGCGTCAACGTAGGGACGAGCCCGGGCGGAGACCAATGCGGCAGCGTTGCAATCTATACGGGCTGTATGCCCTGCCCTGAGACTCCCACGACCCTGACAGCCAAAATCACGTTGCCGGTCTCCACGCTGGATTCTGGTGGGTACGGCTGCCATACCATCAACCAGGCCAGCGGCTCTTATACACTTCAACCGGCAAGTTCAGGCCCCGGTGCCGCCAGTTGCGGATGGGCCAAGAGTTGGGCACCCACGTATAACCTGCCGTTGGTTTTGGAAATACAGTGTGTCAGCGGAAGCGCATCGTACCCCGGTACTGAGGCAGGCCAACTGTATTGGCAATTTTCGATCGGTGGAAGCAGCCCGCCCGCAATATGTTATTGCTCCAATGGCCAGACACCGCCGAGTAAGATGCAAACCTTGCAGCTCTACACTGGTTACTTAAAGTACGAAGGTCCTGTACCGTTGGGTACCTGCACCCTATTAGACGTCCCGTTCGGCTACGACCCTGCGTACCCGCCGTGCCCCGGCCCCGGACCAGCCACGGTTGCAGTGAGTAATTAGGCGGCTGGGGCCGCTGATAGGAAACCTATGAGAAATCTTCCCGGCCATCACGTTTATTCGCTTCGCCCGGCCCACGCGCGAGGGCGGGGCGGTTCGGTGCCGCTGGATCCGGTGGTGGCCTGCACACTGGCGCTTGGCGCGTTGCATTGGCGAAAACACAGCGGCCCGATGCGGTTATATGCTGACTCTGAATTCGCGGCGTTTATCGACGGCCTCGGCCTGAGTTGGATTTATGACGCCGGGATTGATACGGCGGTGCTCGATGCCATGCCGGATTGCATCCGCTACGACACATTTTGGGTTGCACCGAAGGTCTTTGCTTATCGCGCAGCAGCTTTGCCGGCGGCATTTCTGGATGTTGATCTGGTGGTTTGGAAGCCGGTTGTCAACTGGGCTGAGTTCGATGTGACTTTTCTACATCGTGAGTTCACTGAACGCGGGGACGGAACGGGCTATGCGGTTCCCTCAGGTTATAACCGTCCCGCGTACCCGTGGGATGGTGAGGAATTCAACTTGGGATTCCTCATTCTCAATAACGAGGAGATCGGGGAAGAGTCCACAACCCAGGCCATCCGCTTCATGTCCGACAATCCCGGAAGCGACCCATTCAACCACGCCTGCTTTGCAGAGCAGTATTTATTGGCCCAGTGCTCCAAGGCCCGCGGTGCCAGGGTGAGGGCATTGCTGCCGGGGCCGCCGCACGATGAAAGCGTTGCCACGCACCTCTGGGGTGATAAACAAAAGCTCCGGGAAGAGCCGGTTCGCGCGTGGGCGTTGGTGAATCGCTATATCGAACGGCTCAAACAGGATTTTCCGGAGCATGTTTCCGGGATGAACCGCCTGTTTGCGTGGGCGTCCTCCGTTGCGGAAACGGCGGCACGCCAGGCGCAGAACAATCGCCGCAACGCTCCGGAATTGCTGCGCCGCACGGTTCGGCCGGTTCCGGCGGCGGTTACACCCCCGGTACACACTGCCGAGAGATTAAGACGCCCGGCGATCAAGCGGCCTGATGCGGCGGCAGAGCCGAGGGTCGCCGGGCGCTTCGCGATACAATCCCCATTGAGAAAGTCGAGGCCCTTGGGCACGCGCCAGAACCGTGCGGCGGCATTAACCTGAAATACTATGACGAGGAGTAATTGAACCATGGCTGCAAATTTGAATAACTGCCAGACCATCCCGCCGGGGCCGGGCCCCAATCCTAATCCTAATCCAAATCCCCATCACCACCATCACCACCACCACCACCACCATCATCACCATCACCCCCATCCTAAGCCTAGCCCGTGTACCGGCAGTTGCTGCGGATCGAGCAGCGCAGTGAGTTCTTTTCCGCTTGGCACGACAAGCACCAGCCAAAGCAACTCGGTCATGCTGGCCACCGGCGAGTTTATCTTCTCACTGGATTTGCTTTCCGCGCCGGCCATTGGCGGAGGCTCGTGGCAGCTTTCCCTGCAATACCTCTCCAATAACGGCGTTGACGACATTGTGGGCCTTTACTGGAACTACAGCCAGAATTACCAACTCATCCAGCTTCCCAACGGCGATATTGTGTTGATGACCCCTGATAATCTTCAGGAAACCTTTATCTATAACGGCAATGGCCAGTGGCTTTCGGGATACAACAGCACGCAGGCCACGCTGGTGGAAATCAATGCCGGAACTGCCAATGACACATTTATACTTACCAGCAACGCCGGCACGGTGACGGAATTCTTTGGCTTTTATTCTTCGATCACCACGCCGGGCCGGATGAAAAGTACCACCGATCGGTACGGCAACAGCCAGACGCTTACCTGGACCGCCACGGGCGGGGTCGTGCAACTGGTTTCCGTCACCGACGCCTATGGCCGAACAATCACCTATTCCTATTACAACGCCACCTACGGCTACAAATGTAGCGGCATCGCCGACTTTCTGGGAAGACAGATCAACTTCCAATATGATTCCGCCGGACATCTGGTGGCGGTGGTATTACCCAGCATCAATAACGCCGCACCGGGCAATACTTTCCCCGACGGCACAGCCTACGTGTTCCAATATGATGTCAACAACACGGACGCCAACCGCCAGAACGATCTGGTCGGCGTCTGGTACCCTAATCAGACGCAACCTTACGTAAGCAATCGAGCGGTGGATGTCGCCACAGTCTATGCCAACGCCACGCCGCGATATGTTATCACCTACGGCCAAAGCTCCGGCCCAACCATCGCCTACGGCGCGGTAGTCTCCGAAACCGTCGGCGACCCCGCCAATGGCGTTGGAGGTACTTATACCTTCAGCTACAGCAATACCGGCCTTCCCGCCAACATCATCGACCCCACCGATCCGATTGTCAGCCAGACCACCATGACCGACCGCAACGGTAACATCAAAATATTTAACTTCAACTACAACGGCATGGTCGTCATGAAACAGGAAAACACCAATCGCAACAAATCCAGCCTGGAAGTAGGCCCATATATCACTTGGACGCAATACAACGACCAGAACCAGAAATTACTGGAAGTATTGCCCGCCGGGAATTCCATCGCTTACTCATACGATACCGGCCTGATCGACTTCGGCTCCGGGCCGCAATTATATCCACCCAGAAGGGGATTACTGCTCTCCGAAACCCAGTACCCCGGCAACAGCATCGGTGTACCCAGTCGCCCCGGCTCCAATGGCCAAACGCAATTAACCAAAACGTACTTTTACGACCCGATATACAACCAGGTATGCGCGGAAATTAACGAAAAGGGCAATCCCATTGCCGTCAGCAGCGGCGTAAATGTTTACTTCACACCGCAGAACGGCGGCACCACGCCCACCGATGCCAATCGCAGTCGTTACGCCACGATCACTTATTATGACTATCAGAAAAATCAGACCACCACCATCACCGGCTCCAGCGCCCTGCAAAACCTGCTGGGGCTTACCGCCGCGCAGATACAAAGCCTGATTGCGTATGCCGGCAACCAGATGATCGCCGGTGGATTACCCAACGGTTTCCAGACCAATCTGGGCAATATCAACGGCGATGGTACCGGTGACGGTAATTCCTCCGGCCTTTCTCCCGCCGCCATGCTCGGCAGCGTGGTGAAGGTCCAACAACCTTCAGTTTACCAGCTCGTACCCTCCACCGGCTCCACGCCGTGGGTCTGGCAGACCCAACTGATAATGGAACTTTACACCAACAACTATGCCGGGCAAACCACCACGTATACCGACCCGGAAGGCAATTTAACTGTGTACGTCCGTTACCCGGAAAATGATCCCGAGGGCAATGGCGAATATGCCGCAACGTTCCTGTCCAACCGGCAGTATGGCCGATTGCGGGAAGTACACGTTGATGCCAATCCAGATCAGGTTATGGATCTCGTTGGGGAAGATGGCGATTTAACAGCTTTCACCGGTAATATCATCTCCCGCACCAACACTCCCGCCCAATATCTTGATCTGGTAACCCGTTATGAAGGAGGCACCGGCTCCGCCGGCTGCCCCACTTGCGCCTACGACCCGCTGGGCAATCCATTGGCATCCACCGATCCCAACGGCAATACGACCAGCTACCTGCGCACGGAAATGGGCGAGCCATACCTGCGTACCGGCCCGGCCCCCTATCTCTTCCAGAGCCAAAGCTACTACGATTCCAATCGCAACACCGTTCGTGTGGATACGCAGGACCAACAGGTGGCTTACGAATCCCTTGATCCCAACGATCCGGATTTTGCCCAGTTTATTCCTTCCGGCAACGGTTCATCCACCGCCAATATTCCCATGCAAAACGGCCCCGGCGGAACCGTCCGCCCCGGCTGGTTCACCAATTTATACACCTTTGACATTCTTGATGACAGAATTCAAGATGACATCGACGCCACCGGCTCCAACCCCGCCAGCTTGGTAACCAGCTACAGCTTTGATCCCAACCAAAACACCGTTCAAATAACCAAACCCAACGGCAACATCGTGCAATACGATTATGATGAACGCAATATTCGCATAGCCCAGAGAATCGGCTATGTCGCCGGTTCCGATCCCGGCTCGGTTACGGTAAGTGTTTTTGACGCCAATGGTAATCTGCTGGATATCATTGGCCCAGCGCAAAGGGGCACCAGTAATAACAGCCTCAGCGTCACCATCTCCAATGCCTTTAACTCCGGCAGTTCTTTGATCCAAACGGGCGATTGGCTACTGGCCAACACCTTAGATGGCTTTGACCGTGTGATTACCGCCACCGACGCCATCGGCGATCTGACCAACAATACCTTCGATCCCACCGGACAGAATATTCAAAGGCAGATTCTCGGCAGCCCCAACGGCCCGACGCCCACCAATCGCAACGGCAACACCAATGTGCCCCTGGAGCTTGTGCAAACCCGCTACGATGAAGCCGGGCGGCCTTATGAAAACCAACAGAATGTCTTTCTCAATACCGGTCTTTCCGGCGGTACACCGACCAACAATATCCCTTCAGGCAGAACCGCCACTCACACCGGTGGTGGTTTGGCGGCCAATTCCACCACCAACACCAACACGGGCACGGTAACACTGACCACCGGCGGCCAGAGTTATACGCTTTCCCGCACCGTCTTTGACCGTTCCAGCCGGAACACCGGCAGTGGTATGGATAATGGGACCGTTACCACCACCGCCTATGACGGTGCCAATCGCCCGATTCTGACCACCGATGATCTGGGCAACACCACGGCCACAGCGTTTGATAACAATGGCAATCCAGTCAGTGTCACGCGAACCGAATTATCCACGATTACCCAACCCGTCCAGACGTCGGAAGTGTTTATTACGCTGATGGCATGGGACTGCATGAATCGGCAGGTGCTTATCGCCCAACCGGGCTCGGATGGATCCATTGCCAGCCAGAAGGGTGTGAATCTCGCCCGCATTACACTCACCGGCTATGACAGCCGGGGCAATGTAACATTAAACATTGATCCCAACGGCAATACCATCGTTACACTCTGGGATGGAGCCAATAGAAAACTCGAAACCCGGCAGCATCTGCGCCAGAACGGCCTGGGCAGCAATCCCCCCGTCAACAACGGCAATGGCCAGAGCACTACCTTTAACACTTCTGGCCAGGGCCAGATCGCCGGGAGCATTCAGACGAGCTTTGAATATGATGGCAATTCCAACCAGACCGCCATGGTGGATGATCGCGGCGGCGTGACGCGCTGGGCCTTTGACCCGCACGAACGCAAAATCTCGCAGACTTTTCACGACGGCTCGACCGAAATTTTCGTTTATGACTTAGCCAGTGATGTGGTGCAATATACTGATTGCAATGGCTCGAAGTTTACCAATACTTGGGACCCCATGGGCCGGAAAGTAAGTACAACCATCGCACCCGCACCAGGCATCGGCGGTACCACCGCCCAAAGCTTCCAGTACAACGGCTTGGCTCAGACCACGTTTGCCCGTGATACCGCCAACGGCAACAATGCCGATGTCACGCTGGTATATGATTCCATCCAGAGAACGGTCGAGGAGGCACAGACCTACGGCGGCAATACCCGGTATGTTACCAACAACGCCTTTACATCGTTGCCGGTAAGCCAATTCACATTCCCCAATGCCCGGCAGATCAACAGCAGCTTTGACGCCCTGTATCGCCGCCAGCAGATTGTCGAAGCGGCAACCAGTGCGGTCATCGCTAGTTGGCAATACTTTGGTCCCGGCAGAGTGGCGGAAGTCACCTTGGGCAATGGCGTCATTCAAACCATGCTCAACAACGCCAGGACCCACAGTGCGGTGCAGTTCGGCACGGTTCCGAATCCACCTTGGGGTACGCCCTCCACTGACCGGCTGGGCTATGACGGCTCAGGCCGCATGATCGCCAAACGCTATCTTGCTGGCGGCATCAATTCCACCACATTTGCGTACAACAACACCGCACCCGTGGTGGGCAACACCACCGCCTTTGATCCGGCGGATAACAAATTCTATGAACGGGCGTTGCACGCGGAGAATCGGAGTTTTTTATACCAACCGGTGGATAACAATGGTAATATCGCCTCACCAACCCCTGGTTATGATTCCATCAATCGATTGCTGCAATATCAGAGAGGAACATTAAGCAGCACTGGCGGTTATCAGAATGCTGGCGGCGGAAGCGTAGCGGCTCCCATTACCTTGCCGGACTCGGCTGCGCTGCGAACCTACGATCTGGACGGTCTGGGGAACTGGAAGCTCAGTGGTGCGGAACTGATTAGCTCCCACCTGACCTTCGATCAGCGGAATCACAATAAGCTCAATGAGATCACTCAACGGACCGTGGGAACCAGCCCAGTGGCCAGCCCTCGGTACGACTGCCAAGTCGGTGCGTCCAATGGCAATCTGGCCGACGACGGCACCACATTGACCTATGCGTACGACTCGCTCAACCGCCCAATTTCCATCGGATTCGTCGGTGCCGGGCCTCGCCCGCCGCAACAACTCGGTTCCTATGTCCTGGACGCCTTTAACCGCAGGATTCGCAAGACGATTTCCAACGGGGGGTTGTCTTCGGCAGTTCCCAATGGCACGACGGATTACGCCTACATGGGCAATCAGGTGGTGGAGGAACGCAATCCCCTCGGCGGGTCAGGCTCAACCGATACGCCGATCCGGCAATATATTTGGGGAACCTATATTGATGAGTGCATCCAGCTGACGACGCTTGCAACATTGGGCGGCGGGAACCTTGCGCCTGGGACCTACTACCTTCTGCAGGACCTCCTGTACCGTGCCGTGGCGCTGACGAATTCAACCGGCGCTATCGCTGAAGCTTATGACTGTGACGCCTACGGAAATACGATTATCTTCACAGCCCCGTACCAAGGGAATTGGTGGTCGGACAACGACACGCAATCATACTACGGTGCGAATGAAGTCATTTTCTGCGGCTACAGATTCGATCCGGAAACGGAATTGTATTACGTCCGCAACCGCACCTACAACCCCACCCTTGGCCGCTGGCTGCAACGCGACCAGATCGGCTACGCCGGCGGCGTGAATTTGTACGAATATGTCGGTGGAAATCCGACGGTGAGCCTCGACCCCGAAGGCGAATGCCCGGCCGGCTATCGGGAATTCTCGGCGGCGGGGATCGCGGCTTGGGAGGCGGCCCACGGTGCCAAGGCGATAAGAGAGTGGATTGATCCATCGCTCAGGGCACAATATCCCGCCTCAGCGTTAAACACTGACCCATTTCTGCAGGGGCTTCCGATTCCGCCAATGTGCCAACCGAACTGCAAACAAGTAGGATATTGCGTGAGCATTGGTTCTCCCGAGGCTGTCGGGAAACGGCATATCATCTCCCACGGAAAGTGGCACTATCTTCATACAACTTACAAAATAATAAAAGTTGGTCAAAGTGTGACGGAGGTACCATCGCAAAACATATGTCAGCGCGCGGTGAAATATTGGAGCCATGTTCAGCGCCGTGGCGATTTTCTGATCGAATACACCTGTACGGGCTATGGCATCAGTAACTCAGGCGGACTTCAGTCTGGTGTTCCCTATACCGTGGATGTGTATTACGGATCGGTCGACTGGCTAACGAGCGGAAAAAGCGGGGGTACCTACGAACAGAGGAAGGCGTTTGACATTAACCCGCTCCTCGGCGGCGGAGGAGGAGGTGCCTGTGGATGAGGGTACGCGATCCGCTGGAGCAGTAGCGACCGGCTTGGCGGCTTGGCTTCCCCGCCAACCGCGAAAAGGATTAGGGGCCGGCGCAATTTTCTGCGCCACTGCAGCCCTATTCGTGGCGGATGCGCTGAGCCTATGGGTGATACATTCCAGTCCAAACCAACTGCTAGCTAGCCCACGTTTCTGGATAACATGGTGGGTGGCAGTATTTCCCGCGCTCGCACTTCTTAATTCGGTGGGACTCTGCGCAGGGGTATGTCTCTGGGTTGCACCAGAGGCCGCTAATCTGAGTTTCTGTGGGCGCGCGGGGCCTGTGCTCAGTCGCACGGCACCAGCCGCCACCTTGTTCGCGGCGGCCGACGCGGCGCTCACGGGACTCCGCGTGTTTTTCCCGCCGGTGGCTCTCGGCGGCGGCCCGTTACCGCTATGGGGGACAGTATCCTTCAGGGTACTCGGATGGATTAGCGCCCTTCTCGGTGTACCGTTCGCCTGGTGGCTTTGGCGTACCATACACGCGGTGGTTCACGTTCGCCTGCCCGGTTGGCAGCAGGCAGCAGCTGCGCTCTCATGGCTGTGGCCTGCGCTACTCGCTGGCTGGCTTGTGGTCGGGGTCCTCCAAGCTTTTCCCATGCCTCCCGCAGGGGCTGACTTAAGCTCACCAGCGATCCTGTTCCTCCGGGTATCGGCCGACGTATCAGCCCTGCTTCAAGTTACGGCCGTGGTGATTGATGTAGCCTCTCTGGCACTATTGCTGGCGCTTCAAGCACCTTATTGGGCTAGCTGGTGCGGACGCGAAAAGGGGGCATCCACCCGTTCCACTAGACGGGCGCGGGAATAGGCCACGGTGAATCGCCCCTCGAAATGTTGACGAGCATATTTTGCTTGGCACCGCGTATAGCGGCCCAGCGAATTGTGTAAGGAGCTAATATCCATGATAAGGGATGATTTGCTGGTTGTATAATGGCTGGATGATATGGAATTATGGCAATAGGTAGAACAATTTCGGCGTCTTACGCCCGCTCTCGGTCGAGAAATTCCCGCCCTGCGCGCGGTCGGGGCGCGGATGGGGGATTTCCATCTTTTCGCCCTGCATTTTGCCGCCACTGCTCAAGCCGCTTTGCGGACCTGGACATCAACGAGCGGCAATCGCGGATCGCCGCGATAGTTTCTGCGTGCGATTTCGATTTGAATGGTTGGCCCGTCACGGGTTCGGTAGGCCACCGGTTTCAACAGCGCTTTGCCACAGTGGGCTTCTTCGGGCGTTCTGATTCCCAAGGCGCTGTGCGGGCGGCAGGATGAGCACTTTCCCGAGGAAAGAATCAGGGATTATGTTTATCCTCGTACACAAGTGACCCAAAGACGTTCGTTTCTGCCGAAACGCCACCGGCAAAAAGTTCTATTGGTGTCCTGTCGCCCCGATTTTGGCCGGAGGCCAAAATAGAGCAGGAGTTTTGAGAGAGTAGATAGTAGAGCAAAATTCGGCTGGGACAAAAGCGTGGCTGTCGCCGAGACACAACGCGACTCCTGCGGTCTACTTTCAACTCTCGACTCTCAACCCCGGAGCAATTATGGCCTTCGCTTTTGAAAAACTCATCGTCTACCAGAAAGCCATTTCCTACGGCGACTGCATTTGCGCCATCACCGAAAACTTCCCAGGTGGTTACGGTTTCCTTTCCGACCAACTCAACCAGACGTCCGTTTCCATTGCCGCCAATATTGCGGAAGGCAATGGACGATTCACCATTCCGGACCGGAGAAATTTTTTCATGATCGCCAGGGGATCCGTGCAGGAATGTGTAGCACTATTGGAAATTGGGTTTCGCCGAAAGCTCATTGCGTTGGATATTCATCGTCAGCGTCGCAGCGGTCTGGAAGAAATTTCCAAAATGCTCTCCGGCCTGATCAACGGCTTGGGAAACCGGAAGGCATAAATCGAATTCTTTGAAACGCCACGCGCTTTCGCCCCAGCACAATCGGCAATCAGCCGTTTCGGTTGACGATCAATCCACTGCTAAGTCGGTAATTTATCTATACGCTACCAACTTACCCGTAAAAACGCGGGGGATTAGCTCTCATCCCGCGCTGCTTCTCCGGCCCCCTGTTGTGTTTCAATAGAAATGTCACCCCCTTGTTTCAATAGAAGTGTCACCCCACGGTCTGGTTGGGATATACCGG
>DAHVEJ010000180.1 GCA_027313145.1 Phycisphaerales bacterium
CAAGGGGGTGACATTTCTATTGAAACACAACACTGCCGGCATCAATTAATATGACAAATCGTTCGCCACCCGACGACGCCACTGCCTGAGTAAAGCGGCAAGAACGTCCGGCCACCGGTATAATCGGGCAGGATGTTAACCGGAGCGTGACTTTCGATGGGTTATGAGCTGATTGTATTTGATATGGATGGCACGTTGACGTTCGACGCCCTGGATTTTGACACGCTACGGAAAGAACTTGGACTGCACGTGCGACATCCGATCTTGGAGTGCATCGATATCTTGGAACCCAACCAGCGGCAACAGGCCTGGGAGACATTGCACCGTCATGAGGCGGCGGCGGCGGAAAAATGCCAATTACGCCCCGGTGCGGAACAGGTACTGGAAAAATTGCGGCAGCGCGGCCTGAAAACCGCCCTTCTTAGCCGCAACAGCCAACGTAGCGTGGAAACGGTACTGCGGCGTTATCCAATCGCTTTCGACTACGTAGCATCGCGCGATCAGCCCCCGATTAAACCGGCGGCCGAAAGCCTTCTAAGAATTTGCCGGGTCTTGCAGGTCAGGGCGGAAAAGACGTTAATGGTAGGTGATTACGTTTTTGATCTGCAGGTCGCGGAGAATGCGGGCACCCACAGCGTCCTGCTAATTGAACCGGACTCCACGCCTCCCGAGTTTGCGAAGCACGCAACTTATCTGATTCGGAAGCTGGAGGATATTGAATTTCTAGTCGCTAGCCCGGAAGAGTTTTTAAATACACCAACCATGGCCGAGGTAACAAAACGATGAACCATTTACGCCAGAATTATCAAAATGTTCCAGGGCGGCCAATGCGTGAAATGCTGGCCACGGCCATCATACTGCTGGCATGGGCTTATTGTGGGATGCAGGCGGCAACCGCGCAACAATCTACGGAGATATCGGCACCAGCCGAGAACTCACATCCAGCGTCGCAGCATGCCAAAATCCTCGTGATTCTCAAGGCTCTGCAGCAGCGCGGTAAGACACTGCGTAATTTTCAGGCCCATCTGGTCGTGCAGGTACATCATCTGCGAACTGATGAAAAAGATATGAATATCGGCCATATCTGGTATCAGCAAAATAATGGAACCACAAAATTCGATATCCGCTTTAATATGCTGGTGGTCGATGGAGCCATTGCCAAACGCCATGCGGATCATGATATTGTTTTTGACGGACACTGGCTTATTGATCGTAACGGCAGTGCTAAGATATTCCGGAAAATTGAGATCGCTCCTCCCGGAAAAAAATTTAACCCGTTGCGCCTTGGTCAGGGGCCGATCCCCATTCCTATTGGCCAAAAGCCCGCGGATGTGGAAAAGGAATTTCACGTTCGACTGCTGAAAAACAAGAAAATGCCGCCGCATACCGTGGGTTTAAAACTTGTCCCACGTGATAAATCCGCGTTTACCTTTGTGGAAGTGGATTTCTGGATCAATACACACGATTGGCTGCCGGTTAAAATTATCCGCACAGATCCCGATGGAACTCCCACGACCGCCCTGTTAAGCAAAATTGTCCTGAATAAACCCATGCAGCACGATTTTCATTTATCACCGCCGGGACACGGATGGACAGTGGTGGTGAAACATTACCACGATCACTAACATCACACGGTTAGTCATGCGTGTCAACGCGGGAAATAGTTGCCATCGTGCGAACGCCTTGTTTATGCCGCACGGATAAACTTCCATCAGCCGCCGAAGTAATCCGCGAGGATTTTCTTTTTGCTGCTTGGCGGATTCTGGGCAATCAATGCGGGGTCCGTCGTGACAATAATCACGCCCGCCATGGCACCGGGAAATCCGTGTACGCCGGGGCGATGGGCCGGCTGCACGCTGTGATGATAAATCTTGGAAAGTATGGCATGTACGGGGCAGTAATACGGATAAATCCCGGGCTTGGTCAGAACCACTTTATAGCTATGCACACCCGCCTTGGGCCCGGTGGTTCCCATGAGCATGCCTGAATTAATGGCGGCATTCGGCTTGCCCGTCAGCGGGTAATAGCCGTCAACCATGTGATCTCCGGTATCTTCGTTAATAAAAATTACCGGCTCACCGGGTGCAACCGCCACAATGGACTCGACAAACGCATTGGCACCGTCCATGTGAATGTAGACGGGCTTCATGGACAATGCGGCAGGCGCAACCGGGGACTTGGCTACCAGAGGCCGCATGGGGTGGAACACCAGCAGTGTTGTGGTAAGCACCGCGCCAAGAATAAAAGAAGCAATACCAATTCGAACTGTGGGACTCATCACCTGACTCCGTAATAACCAGAAATTACCTATAAATACATCGCTGACACTTTATACGACTGCCGATGGGGATAGGATCTCAAAAGTTTCCGTTTTTATATCACGCCGCGACTGCCAAAGCCGATGGAGCGACAACCCGCCGACGTACAGATAGCCAAACATAAAAATAAGCATAAAAGGCACGCATGATGCGGCACGATTAAACCACAAGGCAATCGTGATACACGCCAGCAAGTACAGTCCAATGGCCACTTCCGCAAATGGAATCCACTGCGCTTTATGGGCGAACGCCCCAGCACGCCGCTTCCATTGATCCGGAGATTCATTAATTCCGACACCATATTTCGGTGTCCGCACAAATTCGCTCTGATGCCCCGCCAGGCCCTCAATAACCGCGATGGCGTTGGCGAGACTTATCCCCATTCCAATGGCCATTAAAAAGGGAACCAGCAGAATGCCGGCTAAATAATTCTCTTTAATTTCCCGCTGTGCCACCACATAAAAGGTGCCGGCAGAAAACGTCAGGAGTGTGAAAAGCACCGACATAACCAACCATAAAATCGGATAGGTCGCAGACAGCTCACCGGCACCCGCAAAGCAAAAAGCGGGGAAAAACAAAATGGCAACCAGTACCGCCAAGGGATAAACCACACCGGAAGTAAGATGAAAAAATGCCTCAATTTTTACCCGTAACGGCTGCGTTGAGCGTAATACCGCAGGCAGCAGTTTCACCGAAGTTTGAACGCTGCCTTTTGTCCAACGATGCTGCTGTTGCTTGAATGCGGTAATTTCCGGCGGTAACTCGGCCGGTGAAGTTACGTCACCAAGATATTTAATCCGCCATCCGCGCAACTGGGCGCGATAAGATAAGTCCATGTCCTCGGTTAGCGTATCATGCTGCCAACCGCCGGCATCAACAATAGCGGTCTTCCGCCATACGCCGCCGGTACCGTTAAAATTGATGAATCTGCCGCTGCGGCTGCGCGCGGTATGCTCAATAACAAAATGGCCGTCGAGAAAAATAGCCTGCGATCGGGTCAGTAGCGATTGGGTTCTATTGAGATGCTCCCAACGGGTTTGCACACAGCCAATCTGCATATCAGTAAATTCGTGGATGACTGATCGCAACATGTCCCGGCGCGGCACGAAATCCGCATCAAAAATTGCTATAAATTCGCCAGTTGCGCAGGCCATTCCGTTCTCCAAGGCCCCGGCCTTGTATCCCCTGCGATCGGTTCGGTGGATGTATTGAATATCAAAGCCTTGTTGTCGAAATTGTTCGCAGGTCTGTCGGGCAATACCCGCGGAACAATCCGTGGAATCATCGAGTACTTGGATTTGCAGCAGTTCGCGGGGGTAATCCAGAGCACAAACCGCCGAAATTACCCGTTGCGTAACATAGCGTTCATTAAACAGAGGTAGTTGTACGGTAACTCGTGGCAGAACAGTAAATTCAGCCGGCTTAGAGGGAATTTTCTTTGAATTTCGATAATACAGGAATACTTCCCAGTATCGATGCATACCGTAAATAGTCAACACGACCAAGCATGCGAAATAAAGCGTAATGGGAACAAATTCTAACGTTTCTTGCATCATTCCTTATCCCGAAAGCGCCCCCGCGGATTCCGTTAACCATTAAATTACCATGCGCCCGCTGGCGCTTACGCTTGGTTGAGTGTACGTCCTGTAAAACTTGTTTGCAATACCTGTTCGCCAAATTAACGCTTTCAGGAATTATTTGCCTTGTTACTACGCGGAAATTCCGTTATCCATATTTTCGTAATTCATCTGTATTTTGCTTATCAGGTCGTGCGCCTCCTGCGTTCCAAGTTTGCCGGGATGCCAGGGGACAAAAAAGCCATCATCGTTTTTTCGCGGAATGATATGGTAATGCGCATGATGAACCAATTGCATGGCTTCAACGCCGCTATTGAGAAGAATATGACATGCGGGGGCTTGAACGGCGGCACATATTGCACGCGCCAGAGCCGGGAGTTCATGCCCTAATTCCGCAGCGAGCTTGGGGGGTATTTCGAATATATTGCGAAAGTGACGCTTGGGAATTACCAGGCTGTGGCCGACCACCACCGGGCCAATATCCAAAAAGCACAAAATATTGTGATTTTCTATAATTTTCTGACAGGGTATTTCACCAGCGATAATCCTGCAGAAAATACATCCACCGTCGTGGGGGGAGTGCTCTGACATGCAACGCTCCAAGAGTCATTTCAGCGGGACATACTTAACTGCTTTTCAGTTTGCTTAACACCCCGGGGATATCGGAAAATAGCCGCCGTTCCAATTCGCCGATTTTTTCAACCCGCCGCGCATGGCGGCCATCTTCAAAGGGCGCTTTTATCCAGGCCGTTACGATACGGCGGATTAATTCACCGCCCAGTAAATCTACCGCCAGGCATAACACGTTGGCATCGTTGTATCGGCGGGAAATTTCAGCGGTTAATTCATCATGACAGATGGCCGCGCGAATGCCGGGAATTTTATTGGCCACAATCGACATTCCGATACCGCTGCCATCAAGCAGAATGCCCACCTGTGCTTTGCCTTCCACAATGGCCAGCGAGGCAGGGACGGCGAAATCCGGATAGTCACACGCCTTGGCGTCGAAGGCACCAAAGTCCTCTACGCCATGGCCCTCCACCCGCAACTGCTCGATGAGCTGTTGCTTAATGTTAAATCCACGATGATCGCAGGCCAAGGCGATATTCATAATTCCATCTCCACAACGAGGTTACGAATCAGTTTTTCCAGCCGTTGTGCTGTTTTTCTATAAGCTTGCTCGCCCTTGCCAATCGGGTCATCAATATCGCCGTCGGGGTCCAGGGTGAACGTTTTTTCAGCCGCGGTCGGCATACGAGATATTATTTCTTCACGATGCGCCTGCGTCATGGTAAATATCATATCGGCGCGACGCAATAAATCATCCGTCAGCGGTGCCGATCTGTGCTTTTGAATATCAACCCCCATTGCCCCGAGCACTTTTACCGCCTCTACAGCTGCCGGCATGCCGCCTGCGGCGTGAACGCCGGCCGATCGAACCACGATATGCCGACTTGGCAGTTCAGCCGACGGAATATTAAGTTTCTCCGCAAGGATTTGCAATGCCAGCCCCGCGGCCATCGGTGACCGACAGGTATTGCCACTACAGACAAAAACGATCACCGTATCTTCCAGGCGACGAATCACGCGCTGGGCGATGGCACCTTCCCGCAGAACGTCCAGGCGATGTCCTGTAACCCGTATGAGCGTGGAAATATTTTTATAGCGCGGAGCCGGCCCGGCAACGGCAACCGATAATTGCCGACGTATCGCCGGCGGCAAATTATCGGCGCTCTCAACCAACGGATTTCCCGCTGTCCCGACGATTGTCACCAGTTCGCCAGTGAGGTCGATAATCTGACGGGTTATGTCAACTTCCGTGCAGCGAAAGGTCACGTACCCATCCACCATCGTTTCAGCCGCGGTCTGCCGCCCCGTCAAATGCGCCAGGCGCTCGATGTCGGCCGGCTCCAAAGGTAGTTGAATGGACAGCGGCCCCGGCCACAATCGGCGGGCCAGTCGGCGAGCCAGGGGTGGAACATGGGAAACAATCTTGCCTATACCGTGTGCTGAACTGACATGAATTACCCAAGCCGGCTGGTTTTGAATTGCCAGGGCTTCTTTTAAAGCCCGAAGGCCGACGGGTTGGGCTAAGCTGCAGGCAATGCCGTAGACCGTCTCGGTGGGAAGTCCCACCAATTTGCCGCCACGCAGAGCTTCAGCCGCACGGCTTAGCGTTTCATCCGGGGCGGACATGCTCGATCTGACAGGCATAACTTTCATTGGTGGTAATTCCATGTCCGGCGTCTTATCGCTTGTCAGGATAAAACGCGTTATAAAACAGGGCGTAATTGGTGCGAACCATATTACAAAGATCTTTTCCCAGCACATCGATAAAATCGGGTGTCACAGGCTCAACCTTGCGGCGAATGCGATGATCGCCGTATATAGTGTGATACTGATCATTTTCCTGCGTCATCTGTGCCACATTATTAAAATCATGCTCAAAATACGGTTCTTCCAGGTAATCATAGACGCGTTTCATGACATCGGCGGGATTGGTGGTCAAATCCTCGAAACGCACCACATGTAGTTGCCGGACCAGATTGGTCTGAATGGCTTCGATCAGGCGGCCAATGGCAATTCCGACCGGCGGCCCGTTAAGCCAGCGCATCACGCGATTATTGACGGTGATCATGGTCAGGGTTCCAGTAACTTCATCGGCATCAGCGCGATCCCGATTCTTGCGGAACAACTTTTCCATTGATGAGAGAATGGCGCGTAAGTCGCGCACGCACACAATATATTTAGGATTCGGCACATACTGTTTGACCCAGTCATGGTAATGAAACCAACTGCGGCATTTGTCCACACATACCGGCTTATCCGTTACCCCTTCATAAAACCCATTGATGGCATAGCGGCAATAATTTAAAAAGCCTTTTTGCATGAGGTCCGGATCCTGGGCCTTAAATTCAGCCAGTTCAGTGTAATATTTTCGCGAGGCCAGCATCAGATCAATAACCCCGCTGGTGGGCGTGCAATAAAAGCGCGGATTTTGCGCCAGAATATTCTGCATTAGCGTGGAGCCAGAACGCGGCAACGAGGCGTTAAACACCAGTTTTTTGTCGAACATGAACCCATCCTTTCAAAAGATAAATGGTGATCCGGAAAACCAGTTGGGAAGTATACACGAACTAGAGTCAAGGCAAAACTGCGCTGCCGAATAGTGAATTTATATTTTGGCAAGCTGCCCGAAAATATCGCACCGGAAAATGGAAATTCCTTGACCCCGGCGAATTCCGGCGGTAGTTTATACATCAGCTGCCAAGAGGTGATTTCGTTTTCGCGGGGTGAATAAAGCGTAGTCAGGGCAAAATATTAGCGGTGTAACAGGTTACGCAAAAATTCCGTCGCATTTTGCGAATTCATATATTGTATGTTTCTCTTACAGGAGTTTTCTTCCATGGCAGCCAATTCTGAAACAACGACTTCCGGTGCATGCGCAAGCTCATTACTGGCAACGGGGCTGGGCACCTTGCTGGTGAGGGTGGCGATGGCCGTGATTTTCATTTATTACGGTGGACAGCATTTGTTTGGTTTGTTTGGGGGTCGCGGCATTCACTCTTTTGCGCGAATGTTGGCTTCCGACCACTTTTCCGTTCTGCCGGCGATTACCTGGGCATATATTTCCGGAATCACAGAATTTTTTGGTGGTATATTAATTCTATTGGGCCTATTTTCCCGTATCGTAAGCATATTTCTCATCTTGGATTTGATTGGAATTATCTGGGCCTCATACGCCGGTGGTTTCGGCTCGATTGACTTTCAGATGGCGCTTATTGCGATCGCCGGGCTGATTCTCATCAGCGGGCCGGGGATGCTATCCGCCGATGCCGCGATATTCCGTGGCAAAAGGAAAAAATAACGGCTCACTGGCAGTAGTGGACACATTTTCCATTGCGTTATTAAATGGCAGTGCCTTGGCCGCGCGGCATGAGATGTGGCCCACAAGGCTGCGCGCTCCCGCTGCCTGCGATGCTTCGAGCTTATTTACCTTTGCCAAACGCGTGTCTGATGTAGTTAATCACCTCCCAGCGTTGCTTGCGGCTCAATGAATCACGGAAACTGGGCATGGGACTGTGACCATGCGTAATTTTCCAGAAAATAGCTCCGTCCGTTTGCGCCAGGAAAGCAGCTTTTGTTAAATTTGCCGGATGGGGGTTTAAAAATGCTCCCGTCGGTCCATCTCCTTTTCCATTGGATCCATGGCACGCCTCGCAATTTTGAGAAAATATCGCGTGTCCCGCCTGAATGGATGACGCGGACATGGGAATAGGATTTTTCTTTTTCCATGCGGAATGCGGAGCTTTCCAACTTGACAATGCGATGGGTTGGCCAACGGGGGAAATGGCGATATTACCGTTGCTTGCCACCATGGCAGAGCCGATGATGACCACCGCTAGTTTTGATAAGTTTGACAACATCTAAACCATCTCCTGTTTGCGATCTTACCATTATACCAATCGTCAACCGCAGCCGTTGCAGTCTTTACGCTGATTCATAATATCGCGATAGTTGCCGAATTGTTCAATACGTCAAAACTTCATGTCGATATCCTCAGGCGCTAATTTCAGACATGGAGGAATGAGTAATCGCCAATAAAATCAGTGCACCGCTGTAATAATCTAGGTGAAATTCCTAGCACCCATTAGGCAAAATCGTAGTTGCGGAATGGAATAAATCCTTACGCACTGTCGGGGATTAGCTCCGATTTTACTTTGCCTGACTTCTGCGATGATACGTTCCATGACAGACGCGAAAGCGTCCGATGGCAGATGTTCTTGTTCGTGAAATTTTTCACGAACCCCTTCGGTCGGCTAAATGTGTCGAGAAATATAGCTACTTGAAAAGG
>DAHVEJ010000181.1 GCA_027313145.1 Phycisphaerales bacterium
TTGCCGACACTTATGGCGAAAATGATTTGGAAAAAGCCATGCGCTCTGTCCTGGGAAGCTACTATCGCGCCCGCTATGACAAAGTCATGGCCGCCGATGTCAAGACCCAGTTGCAACTGACTGTTGAAGGATTGCGCGGTCACCTCATGGGGCCGGGCAGACAAGGGGACATCGAAGTCACCGAGGAAATGGATCGCTATAAGCTGACATTAGCGCCGTGCGGCAGCGGCGGTGTGGCACGCCAACGGGTGGAAAATGGCCAGGAACCGCGCCCCGACCTTTTTGGTTTTTCCAAAGGTCCGCATTCCTGGACCTGGGGCAAGCAACGCGTCTGCTATTACTGCGCTCATTGTTCGATGGTCAATGAAATCATGGCGATTGAAAATTATGGCCATCCTATGCGCGTGACCGAATACCCTGAAAATGCCGATGATCCCTGCGTATGGTATATCTACAAAGAACCGGCTAAAATTCCCGCCCAGTATTATGAACGTGTCGGCAAAACGGCTCCCGCTTCTGCCCCGCGCGCGGAGAAAGCAAAATGAATACGGATCCGCTGGAAGCATGGTCCACGCCGTTAGCTGCGCCGTTGGAACCTCCTTTTCCGTTTACCTTTCGCGATGTGGAGGTGTTGACGCTGGTCTATCGCACCACTCCCGAGGCGGTGCGCCGGCTGATCCCCGCGCCTCTTGTGCCGATCAGTGATAGCGTGCTGATTCATATTTACAATATGAATGATGTGGACTATCTCGGCCGTTATGGAGAATGCAATGTCATGCTGGGGACCGAATTGCCCGGGAAAATCAGCGGGGGATTTTCGCCATTTCTTTTTCTCAACAGTGACGGCGGCTTGGCGCAGGGCCGTGGCATTCACGGTCAGCCCAAGAAATGGGGGAATCCACGGGTGGAATTCCGGGGCGATCTAATTGTGGGTATTTTGGAACGCAACGGAATTGATGTCGTCACAGGCACCATGGGCTACAAGCATCAGCGCGGTGACCTTGCGGATTTAAAACGCGATACTTTTGACTTTGCGGTAAATCTGAATTTCAAGTTGTTGCGGCATATTGACGGACAGCCGGCGGTCCGCCAGATTACCAGCCGCGCCTTAACCGATGTTAAAGTGCACGAATGCTGGCGCGGGCGGTGCTCGGTGGAATTGCGGCCCAATGTGCTGGCTCCCATTTATGAATTGCCGGTGATCGACACCGCGGACGCTTATTTCTGGCGTGCCGAATTTACCTTGATTCCAGGAACGGTTGCCCATGACTATCTGGTGCCCGCATGAAAGTATTTATCACCGACTACGGATTCTCAGATATTAACCAGGAGCGCGAAATCATCCACTGTGCCGGCCATCATCTTTCGGCCGGTCAGTGCAAAACTCCCGAGGCGGTCCTTGCGGCGGCGGCGGATTGCGATGCGCTGCTGGTGCAGTGGGCACCGATTACCGCAGCGGTGATCAACGGCCTTAAACAATGTCGGGTCATCGTCCGTTATGGCATCGGCGTGGACAATGTGGACCTTGCCGCCGCCAAAGCGCGTGGTATTCCAGTATGCAATGTGCCCGATTATTGTATCGACGAGGTCGCGGACCATGCACTGGCGATGGCTCTGTCACTGGCCCGGCAACTGCCCCAGATAGATTGCCGTGTCCGTGGGGGGACATGGAAAATTACCCCTGATCGTCCCATGCCCGCGTTAAGCGCCATGACATTTGCCACCGCAGGCTTCGGTCGCATCGCCCGCGCCGTACTGGCGCGCGCCAGCGCGTTTGGCTGCCGGCTCGCGGCGTATGATCCATACGTTAAACCGGAAGTATTTGCCGCCAATGGCGTCACGCAATTGACCTTAGAAGAGCTGTTCGCACAAGCGGATGTGCTTTCGCTGCATTTACCCTTGACATCCCAGACCAAATATCTGATTAACGCGTCCACTCTGGCAAAACTGAAACCAACCGCCATTATTGTCAATACCGCGCGGGGCGGACTTATTGATACTTTCGCGCTGGCTGAAGCGCTTCAATCCGGTGTAATAGCCGGAGCCGGATTGGATGTATTTGAACCCGAGCCACTGCCGGATCAGCATCCGCTACGGCACTGCGGCAACGCCATTCTCACTTCCCATGTCGGGTGGTTCAGTGACCAAAGCGTACCGAAACTTCAGCGACTCGCCGCAGAGGAAGTTGTGCGTGCTCTGCGGTGTGAAGGCTTAAAAAATCAGGTTAATAAATGAAGAAGACGACGCTTTTACAAGAGGCCTGCCATGTTAAAACGCCGGTATTTTCTGCAACTTCTTACATCAGCAGCGATGGCAAGTGTTATGGTCGCAGGGGCAAAGTCCCATGCTGCGGCGTCCAGTGATGCCGCAGTTGCCGCGGATGGCCTTGAATTTACAGGGCCGTTTTATCGCCTCGGTCTGGCCCGTACGGCACCGGAGGTAACCGCGCTGTGTTTTGATTCACTGGGCAAAGGTAAATTATCCGTTAATCCAATTTTATCGCAGTCGACGGCGGATCAGGCTTGGCACGTTGTCTCCAGCGACCATGAAGTCTCCTATGCCCGTAAAAGTAATGGAAAGATTACGGAGGCCGGATGGACGTTTGAATTTTCGCCCCAGCACATTGTGATCCGCTCCACGGCGCAGGCGGGCGTCGCCCTCAAGCCCCTGGAAATCGCGTTCAATCAGGTTATTAATCATGCCACTTTGCTGGGGCGCATGGCCAAAGCGCCGCGCCAGATGCGCTTGCCGTGCATCTTGCATCTGCCGGATCTGGGCACGGCGCGCATTTCATGCAATGTGGAATCCGTCACCATGGGCTATGATGCCATGCGTTTTGTGAAAACACCGTTCGTACAAGTAGCTTTTCCAGCCGCCACCGCCCAACATCCGATTATCGAGTATACGCTGGAAATCACCGCCATCTATCCGCCGTTGCCGGGAATAGATCACAATCCGCGCTATAATGGATACCGCAGAAACTTTCTGAATATATTTCAGATCAACCCACGCCTGCGAGCCTTAGCAAATAATGCCTCAAGTGATACCTGCGCATTTACCGTGTATGAGTATGCCCTGGTTGCCGCCCAATGTCCGCAATTGGCACCGGGTTTGACGTGTCTGGATATTCTGCGCGACACCTTGGATCGTTACTGCGACGGAATGGTGGCTTATGGGATGGTCGGCTACGGAGCCAATTATGAAGGAGCGAACACCGACGGATGGCGAGCGCCGTATGATACGCTGGATTCCATGCCGTCGCTGCTGATTGCGGCATGTACCTATATACAATATTCCAATGACTGGAAGTGGGCCAGGGATCGCTTCTCTACGCTTAACGCGTGGAGTTGCAGGATGCTGGAATCTGATCGCAACGAAAATGGATTAATTGAATATCCATTGAGCGGCAACCACGGGTGTTATTCTAAAAATGCCCCCATTGGTCGTCCCTACCGCCCCAGCAACTGGTGGGATACCATCGGATTTGGCCATGAAGACGCATATTCCAATGCCTTGGCGTATCGCGCCTGTGTGATGATGGCGGAAGTGGCGGCGCATATAGGCCGCCGACCGGAGGCGGCTTTTTTTAACACGCGAGCCCATCGCATACGCACCGCGTATTACCGCACATTTTTTAATCCAACAACCGGGTTGCTGGCAGGGTGGAAAAGCACCGACGGCCAACTGCACGATTACCAATTCACCTTTGTTAATTCTGTGGCCGTATGGTCGGGCGTGCTGGATCAACGGCAGGCCGCGGCTGTAATGCGGCAATTGCTGGTGAAAATGAAGGCTGCGCGATATTCATTTTTTTCGCTCGGATTGCCCGGCAATCTCACCGCCGTTGCGGAGGATGACTACTATTTATCGCCCCGGCGATTTGGTGGCGGCGGAGAAAAGGGATTTCAGATATATGAGAACGGCGGTGCTACGGCATGCTATTGTTATTTTACTATCGACGCGCTGTTTCGGACGGATATGGTGGCCGCCGCAAGAGCAATTTTGTATCCCATGCTGGCGAGTTTTGAGGCCGGATCGTTTCAAGGAATGGGGCCCGACGGCATGAGCAAGGATTGGAAAACCTGGACCGGTAAATGTTATGGCTATGAGGGATTTCTGGTGGATGGCTATCTGACGCTGCTGGCCGTTCTGGCGGACCGGAAAGCCGCCAGAGCATAAATGTGCCCTGATGACAGGAAAGGAATCAAAATGAAACTCATTCGATTTTATGACCAGCATGGTCACGTTCACTACGGCAGTGCCGAGGATGCCGGTACGGTCCGTCTTATCACTGGGGATCTGCTTGGAGAATTCATTCTTACCGATCAGCGTGTACGCCCCGCAAAATTGCTCGCTCCGGTTCAGCCGGCCGCGATTTTCTGTATCGGTTTGAATTATCGGCGGCACGCCGCGGAAACGAACGCCCGCATCCCGGAATTTCCGGTGTTGTTTATGAAAAATCCCGCGGCGGTTCAGAATCCCGGCGATCCTGTGGCATTGCCGCGGCATTTGGCCAGCGATCAGGTGGATTATGAATGTGAATTGGCTATTGTCATTGGACGAAAGGCCAAAAATGTTCCTGCCGCCGAGGCGCTGGATTATGTACTGGGGTTCACCGCCGCCAATGATGTTTCCGCGCGTGACTGGCAAATTCAGCGGGGCGGATCACAATGGTGTCGGGGAAAAACGTTTGACACTTTCTGCCCGCTAGGGCCGGCGATTGTTACGCTGGACGAAATCGGCAATCCGAACAGTTTAAGCATTCAGACGCGCGTAAATGGTGAAACACGGCAACAATCGAATACCGCGGACCTGATTTTCTCGGTGGAGGCCATTATTGAATTTCTTTCCGGATCTACGACACTGCTGCCTGGAACGGTGATTTTAACCGGCACGCCGGAAGGCGTGGGCATGGCACGGAAACCGCCGCTGTGGCTTAAACCGGGCGATCAGATGGAGGTCGAGATCGAAAAGATCGGTATTCTTGCCAATCCGGTTATTGCCGAAGCGGTATGATTTACCGTGCGTCGGGGAACGCATAACGGTGCGTACTTGAGGCCTATTGCGGCATACCCTAAAATCTATGGGCAGATCCAGCGCTTGAACGCGTGAATACGGATTGGCGAAGACTGGGACATGGCCGATGATGACCATGGCCATAAGCGAGTGTTTTAAAGATTAGAAGATAAAATATGCCAAAAGCAAAGAGCACAAAAAGTGTCAAAACCCCTGCAAAATCCCCCGCGCATGCCACGCCCGCCAAGGCTTGGCAAGCGCGGATCGGCGATGCGGCTGATCCCCTGGCGGAAAAATTTGTAGAGTCCATTTCCTTTGATTATCGCCTGGCCGAGCACGATATTCGAGGGTCCTTGGCGCATGCGGATATGCTTTGCACAAAGGGGATGATTTCCGTATCCGACCTTGCGGCCATCCGCAAGGGCTTGAACAGTATTTTGGACGATATACGCTCCGGCACATTTGAATTTGATCTTAAGCAGGAAGATATTCACATGGCCGTTGAGGCCGCTTTGATTCAACGTGTGGGTGATCCTGGGCGCAAGCTTCACACGGCACGATCCCGCAACGATCAGGTTGCACTGGATATCCGCCTTTGGTGTGTGGCCGCAATAGATCGTGTTGCTCAACTTCTTACCGAATTGCAGCGGGCGTACGTAGCTCTGGCCCGGCAGGACGGCGGAGTTGTCATGCCGGCCTATACCCATTTGCAGCGAGCGCAGCCCATACTTTTTGGCCATGAACTTCTAGCGTATGTCGAAATGTTTCAGCGTGATCGCGATCGACTGGCGGATTGCCGCGCTCGCACCAACATCAGTCCGTTAGGCTCCGGCGCGGTGGGTGGCAGCACGCTGCCCATTGATCGCTTGCAGGTGGCAAGGCAACTGGGGATGCAGGACATCACCGCAAATTCCCTGGATTCCATCAGTGATCGGGATTTTGTCGTGGAGTTCGCCTTTGCGCTTTCCATGATTGCCATGCACTTATCACGCTGGGCGGAACAGTGGATTTTGTACAGCTCCACCGAGTTTGATTTCATTCGTATTGCTGATCAGTATACCACCGGCAGCAGTATGATGCCGCAGAAGCGCAACCCGGACATGCTGGAATTAATTCGTGGCCGCACCGGCGGCGTGTATGGCCAGCTTGTGGCGCTTTTGACCATGCTGAAGGGACAGCCACTGGCGTACAACCGGGATATGCAGGAAGATAAACGCTGGCTTTTTGCGGGGTTCGATTCGGTGGAATTATCCCTGCAGATCGCCGCGCCTATCGTAAAAAGCGCCGTCATCAAGCCGGAATCCATCGCCCGCCGCTTGGATGAAGGATTTTTGGATGCCACGGTTCTGGCGGAGTATCTTGTGCGAAAATCTGTGCCTTTCCGCACAGCCCATCAAATCGTGGGCTCAATGGTCGCATATTGCGAACGGGAAGGCCTCACGCGACTGGCGGATATTCCCCGGGAGGTCATGCAAAGCATGTCGCCGAAAATCGATACCGATGTGCGAGATGTGTTGGGTGCCGGCAATGTTGTTGCGGCTTACCAATCAGCGGGCGCTGGTGGAATAAAGCAATTGTCCGCGCAACTCAAACGGTGGAGCAAAACGCTGAAGTAATGGTAAATCTCTTGTAGCCGTTCACGGTTACAAGAATCGAGAGGCCGGCAACGGCGCGCCGCGCCGACATTTACGTTTCGCGGGATGCCCAACATTGTGGTGCGGACTTCCCAGCCTGCTCGACGGGATCTCCGTGAACGGTTACAAGAATTGTTACCACGCGAAGTAGAAACCTGAGCCATAGGAAATTTTTTCCATGGTGCGTACCTTGACCTGTGGCATCGGCTTCCATACCACCGCACCTTCGTTATACAGTTCATGCACGCCATCCGGCAGGTAGTTATTATTGGACTTATCGACATGGTTGGACGCCGGCGTGTAGGCGGACCCCTGGCCGTTGGGGGCTTGTCCCCAAGTCGATGATTTACCCATGTACGGCGGTGCCTTGTCGGGCGAGAGCCCGAGCGGGCTTATAAGCGCGACATCGGAAGCGAGAAGCGCGCCGGGATTCGATTGCGGATTTTCCGCCGGCATGTGACTTGTATGGGTATTGTAGAAAGTCCAGGTACTGTAATTAGGCAATCTCGGATGCTTACCACCGGCAAGCTCCCTGACACGCATATCGTAGGCCTTGCTGTAACCTGTTGGAAAATTTGAGCCGGCAGGAGCATCGCCCGTTCCGCGATCCACCCAGTAGCAATATCCGCTGTAAAAATCCCAACGATCAAGCAGACCTGTGCTGGGATCGTAAAAGTCCGGCTTTATCTGGTTCGTCTGGCTGATCACGCCGGGCTGCGTGGAAAAGAGCAGCGAAATACCCTTCGCGCTGGGCGTAAGGATGCCAGGTCGAACATTGACCATCTTGTTATTGACCACGCCAAAGGATTCATTGTAAAGCAGGGAAAATCCCCACTGTGCGACAAAGTTTCTCCTCGTACTGGTGCGGAATCCACCGAAGGGGAGCATATTATCGTTCGTCACGGGATAACCCCCGTAATCGTTGGAATATTCCTGCAAGGCGACGCCGATTTGCCGCAGGTTGGAAGCACAAACAATTTGCAGCGCCAAATCCCGCGACCGTATGATGGCCGGCAGTAACAGTGCAATTAATAGGCCGATAATAGCGATAACGACCAGCAGTTCCGTGACGGTGAACGCCGACGGCCGCGGCGACCTCAATGGCCAAGGAGCAATGATCAATGAACCGGATGGCACCGCCCTTAACATTGGATGAACGCCTATGTTATTAATCTGTGGTTCACCATCCAGATTCGCACGATGTCCGATTTTCATGATTCGTTCCCCATTGCGAGCGGCTCATCACGCCTATTTTTGCTCATTGCTCATTGCCCAGTAGATCATTGTACCGCGTCCATACCACCTGCAGCTTCACGATGATACGCCCCTGTGTTCATCCATTGCCAGTTCATAGCCGAACGGCCTGTGGCCACGCGATGTACAATTCCATCATGCAATTCCACAACAATCGGCGTTGTGGCGAACCACTGGTGGTTGGCGTCCAGCGTTCCGTGCAGGGGAAGATCCGAGTGAAAAAGGCCACGTGTGGAGGCACCGGAACCCGACGGCACACGGATAAACGCAACATGGGCACGTTTTCCAGAAAGCGTTTCTTGCTGTGCCAACTGCTCGTAAACCGGAATGGTCGCGCGGCATTCGCCGCAACTGGCGGGATAAAACATTATGATCCAGCTGCCGACGGCGAGGCGTTGACTCAAAGACATAACGCGTCGCCCAGCCGCCCTCGGACGGGAGGCTCCGTTGGGCACAATATTTCTCAGCACCGGCAGCCGATGGCCAAGCCAACGGTGCGGCTCCAGGATGACAATTTTTCCGGCATTGACGGTGGCTAAGCCGTTGCCGGCGGAAACAACATTCGGATGCAGTGCGGCGGTGGCCACGCCCACGGCCAATCCGATTCC
>DAHVEJ010000182.1 GCA_027313145.1 Phycisphaerales bacterium
ATATCCGGAACTGTCGGCTGCGGCGGGTGCCCTTTCCGCGACGCGGCGGCACATTAAATGTGCCGGCTAACATCACGGATGAGGTCGCCCGGAAAAATTGCCACGCCCTGATAATCAAGGAAAACACCCGCCCATGGCTGAAGATCCGCGGTAGCGGTATCATAGAACCCGCTCACACAATAACACCGGCACCTGTCGGTGCAGGCTCGTAGGTAAGCAGGAGATATTTATGACATTGAGCACACGCAAACTCGGTAAGCAAGGCTTGGAGGTCTCGGCAATCGGACTGGGGTGTATGGGGATGAGCCAGTCTTATGGCGCGGCGGATGAACAAGAATCGATTGCCACGATTCATCGCGCCATCGCTTTGGGATGTAATTTTTTCGATACCGCCGAAGTCTATGGCCCCTATGTCAATGAAGAGCTTCTGGCCCGCGCTCTCGCCGGTGTGCGTGAAAAAGTTATCATCGCCACCAAGTTTGGGTTCGACATTCAAGAGAATAAAAACGCCCGAGCAACCAACAGCCAACCCGCGCACATTCGGGCGGCTGTGGAAGGTTCACTAAAACGGTTGCGGACGGATCACATCGACCTGCTTTATCAGCATCGGGTGGACCGCAACGTTCCCATTGAGGACGTGGCCCGCACGGTTGGGGATTTGGTCAGACAGGGCAAAGTACGGTATTTCGGCCTTTCCGAGGCCGGTGCCGCCACGATTCGCCGCGCCCACGCCGTCCATCCGGTTTCCGCGTTGCAGAGCGAATATTCGCTGTGGGAACGGAACTTGGAGGGGGACATTATTGCGGTTCTCCGTGAGCTTGGTATTGGCCTGGTGCCGTTTTCTCCCCTGGGTCGAGGCTTTTTAACTGGTGCGGTCAAGCGCGCGGAAGAATATCCGCCCGATGATTTTCGGCGCAATGATCCGCGCTATCAGGGTCAAAATTATGATGCCAATATGGCCGCGGTGCAGATCGTGCACCACATCGCCGCGGCCACACATGCCACTGGGGGCCAAATCGCCTTGGCGTGGCTGTTGCACAAAGGCCAGGATATTGTGCCGATCCCCGGCACCAAACGCCGAAAATATCTGGAAGAAAATCTGGCCGCCGCGGCCATCACGCTTACGCCCGCACAAATGCAGGCTCTGGACGCCGCCCTGGCACCAGGAAAAGTAGCGGGGCCGCGTTATAACGAAAAGCTGATGGCGACGGTTGATCGCTAAGGCATCCAAGGAAAAACAGGGACGCAAACAACTACGCCAGATCAAAGCGATCCAGGTTCATCACTTTGTTCCAGGCGGCGATGAAATCGTGGATGAACTTTTCCTGGGCATCCGCGCCGGCGTAACATTCAGCCAAGGCCCGCAGTTGGGAATTTGAGCCGAAGACCAGATCGACGCGCGTTGCGGTCCACTGCGGTTGCCCGGTTTTGCGATCAAAGCCTTCAAAGAGGTCGTTGGTTTCCGAGACGGGTTTCCACTGCGTGCCCATGGTCAGCAGGTTTACGAAATAGTCGTTGGTCAGCGTTTCCGGGCGTTTGGTCAGCACGCCGTGACGGGTTTGGCCGACGTTGGTATTTAACACCCTCATGCCGCCAATCAGCACCGTCATCTCGGGCGCGGTAAGCGTCAGTAATTGGGCTTTGTCAATCAGCAGGGCCTCAGCCGGCACGCTTGATGGACCTTTGACATAATTACGGAATCCATCGGCACGCGGTTCCAGAACGGCAAAGGAATCGACATCGGTCTGGGCGGCCAGGGCATCCATGCGTCCGGGGGTAAAGGGGACAACCACGTTACAGCCCGCCTTTTTCGCGGCCTGTTCAACGCCCGCGCAACCCGCCAGGACGATTAAATCCGCCTGCGAAACTTTCTTGCCGCCGGATGCCGCACGATTAAACGCCTGCCCGATATCTTCCAACGTTTTCAAGACCTTGGCCAGTTGCGCAGGGTCATTGACCGGCCAATTCTTTTGCGGAGCCAGGCGAATGCGGCCGCCATTGGCCCCGCCGCGCTTGTCTGATCCGCGGAATGTGGAGGCTGAAGCCCACGCGGTGGACACCAACTGTGAAATCGACAGCCCTGATGCCAGGATTTTGCCCTTCAATGCGGCGATGTCCGCTTCGCCGATCAGTGGATGGTTCACAGCGGGAATCGGGTCCTGCCAGATCAGCTCTTCCTTGGGCACCAACGGCCCCAGATAACGCACGCGCGGCCCCATGTCGCGATGCGTGAGTTTGAACCAGGCCCGGGCGAAGGCGTCGGCGAACTGATCCGGGTGTTCATAAAAACGCCTCGATATTTTTTCATAAATTGGGTCAAATCGCAGGGATAGATCGGTGGTCAACATGGTCGGGGCATGGCGCTTGGACGGATCATGGGCATCGGGAATGTTCCCCGCCGCGGATGGGTCCTTGGCGATCCACTGTTGGGCACCGGCCGGGCTTTTGGTGAGTTCCCATTCGAAGCCGAAGAGGTTTTCAAAAAAATTATTGCTCCATTTTGTCGGCGTGGAAGTCCAGCTAACTTCCGGGCCGCCACCGATGGTGTCCCCGCCTTTACCGGTGCGAAAGCTGCTTTTCCAGCCCAAGCCCTGCTGTTCAATTCCGGCCGCCTCCGGCTCCGGTCCCACATGAGATACCGGGCCGGCCCCATGGCTTTTGCCAAACGTGTGGCCGCCGGCAATCAGGGCAACGGTCTCTTCATCATTCATGGCCATCCTGGAGAAAGTCTCCCTGATATCTTTGGCGGCCGCGAGGGGATCCGGATTGCCATTGGGGCCTTCGGGGTTGACGTAAATCAGGCCCATCTGCACCGCGGCCAGCGGGTTATCCAACTGCCGATCACCGCTGTACCGCTGATCCGCCAGCCAGGTATTTTCCGGCCCCCAGTTCACCGATTCATCCGGCTCCCAGGCATCTTTGCGGCCGCCGCCAAAACCGAAGGTCTTGAACCCCATGGATTCCAAAGCGACATTGCCCGCGAGAATCATCAGATCCGCCCAGGAAATCTTACGGCCGTATTTCTGTTTAATCGGCCAGAGCAACCGGCGCGCTTTGTCCAGATTGACATTGTCAGGCCAACTGTTCAGCGGCGCAAAGCGTTGCTGCCCGGTACCGGCACCGCCCCGGCCATCGCCAATGCGGTAGGTACCGGCGGCGTGCCAGGCCATGCGAATGAACAACGGCCCGTAATGACCGAAGTCCGCCGGCCACCAGTCCTGTGAATCGGTCATCAAGGTTACCAGATCTTTTTGTACCGCGGCCAGGTCGAGGCTCTTAAATTCTTTGGCGTAGTCAAAGTCCGCATCCATGGGATTAGAAAGTGGCGAATGCTGGTGCAGCAACTTAAGGTTCAACTGGTTGGGCCACCATTCACGGTTTGGCTTGGCGCTATTGGCGGTTGAATGGAACGGGCATTTGGATTCACCTGACATTGGTTTGTTCTCCTGGCAGGACCGATCAGGCCCTGATTGTCATGCAGGCAGCCTCGCTTCCGGACGGCCTTGGACCGTCTCCACAGAAGCTACAACAATCCCGCAGGCCTTGTAATATAGAAACCCGTTCGTGAGATGTAAAACGTCTCGCGACAAAACCCCAAACGCCCCGACGCGCGGAAGGAAAGCATTTAAGCGCGGAGGGCAAGGGCGTTTTCCAGGCGGTCGCAGAAGCGATTGCAGAGTGTTTCCTGACTGAGCCGTTCGCGCAGCAGATGCTGGGCATTGCGGCCCATGCGGCTAAGCTGCGCCTGCGGAGTGCCGCGAATGCGCATAATCGCCGCGACGGTGCCGTCGGTATCGCCATGTCGAATTTGCCAGCCGATTTCATGCTCCTGGAAAATATCCGCAATATGGCTGGGGCTGGGACCCAGAAAAAGTATGGGCTTTCCGGCGGCCATGGCTCCATAGATTTTGCAGGGATGAATAATCCCGACCATATTTTCTCCGAGACTTACCAAATGCACATCGGCTGCGGAGAGTGAAAATTTAAGGGATTCCAGCGGTTGATAGGGTAATGACAGCACATTGGTTAATTGATGCTCTAAAATGCAGGCCTGAATTTGCTTTTTTCCCAATCCGCCTCCGACAAAAACAAATCGCAGGTCAGTATCATTTTTTAATGCTATGGCGGCATGAAGGACGGTATCCAGTGGATTGGCGGGGCTGTGATTGCCGCTGTACATGATAACAAATTTGCCACGCAGGCCGTGCTCAATGCGGAAAGGGTTGTTCTGCGGCGGCACCGGTTCAATAACATGTTCATGCGGCCAAGGCGGATCAATGTGGATTTTTTTTGCATAGTCGCCCCGTTTGGCCAAGCGGTCAGCCATGAATCGGTCCAGAACAAATATGGCGGCTGATCGGCCAAGAATAAAACGATTCACGCGTTCCAACATACGGGCGCGAAGACTGTGCTCTTTAATTTTCCCCATCATGATAAGCTGATCAGGATTCAGATCCATAGCCCAGTAAGCAATGGGCACACGCCGCAGCAAACCAATACATGCGGCGGCAAAGCCGATCATGGGTGGCGAAGTGCTAAATAGAATGCCTTTTACTTTGGGGGTAAATAATCCAATAAAGAAGCATTGAATAAGAAAGCTGGCGGTTCCGATAATGCGGATCAGGAGGTTCTTTTTACCGAAGGAACTTAAACGCAGGCGTCGAACGTCCACTCCCTGCATGTTTTCTTTTAAGGGGTACTGCCGGGTGGGATCTTCGTATCCGCGGCTTGAGGCGTACACGCGAACTAAGTGGCCGCGTTTGGCCATGGCGATAGCGGCATCGGTGATATGTTGCCCCACGGCCGCCGGATCGGGCGCGAAGGTTTGGCTGAAAATCAGGAGAATTCCAGCGGACGGAGAATTTTTACTTATCATGATCAAGGCGTCCGCTAAGCTACGGTGGAGACTGACAACAATCCAGTTCCGTTCATCGTGAAATGTACCATATTTTCTTTAATCTGCTGCTTATTTACGCGAGAACGTGCGAATTTAAGGCATTATTGTATTTTCTTCTGCCTGTTGCACGCACATGATTTAAAGGAGTGCTGATAATATTACCGTTATTGGGCCGCTTGCTTACATGTTGGGCATGTAAGGGAATTGTTAAGAATCGGTAAAGGCGTTGCTAAAATCAGGTTGACATGAAGGTTATCGAACATTATCCTCAAAAACCGTGTAGGAACGCCTGGAAGATGGAACTTTCCTTCGTCCCATAATTGGCGGGGACGAAAACGGTCGAAACCGTGGCGTTGGTTAGGGTATCCTTTTTTAAGGAGACACATTATGGACAAACGATCGTTGGGTATTTTGCTCGGCGCAGCCGCCATGCTCGCCACTTCCGGCCTCACGTGGGCCGACACTTCTTCTGCGGGAACGGCAAATGGTTCGGGGGCGTATTCGGCCCAGACCGCTGCGCCGGCTATGAGCACGGAAAGTGCTCCACCACTGATGTACGGGCTTGATCAGGTCAAGACCGGCGATTCCTCAGTTGGGCAGAATCTGCAAAGCGCGGGCATTGAAATCGGTGGCTACGGAGAGTTGGGATATACCAAGGATTTTGGTAATTCCAACCCGATTCCCGGCCGCTTTTTCACCAGTGAAGCCCATAACAATCTCACGCTCAATGCCATTGATGTTTACATCGCCAAGACCATCAATCTGCACGGCAAGCAGATCCACCAGCAAGGTGTGATCCTGGGCGGCAAGATTGACATGCTGTATGGCTACAATGGTGATTTTATTCATTCCAATGGCTTGAATTTCTATCACAACTACAGCGATAACATCCAGACTTATCCGTTGTATCAATTTGACCTTCAGCAGTTGTATGTAGACGCAGGCTTTGCCTTGGGCAACAACGGTGCCCTGTTGTTACGCTTCGGTAAGTTTGACAGCCCCATGGGCTATGAACACATCAATCCCACCAAGAATGCGTTTTATTCCCATTCCATTGCCTTTAACAATTTGGTCCCTTACACCCAGACCGGTCTTCTTGCGAAGGTGGTTATGGGGCAGGATATCTCGTTCTGGGCTGGCGTCACACGCGGCTGGAATCAGACCTTCCGCGATAACAACACTGGCGTTGATGGATTGCTGGGCATTGGCTTTAAGCCCAACAGTCAACTCTGCGGTAAAGTCAATGTTTCTTTTGGCCCACAGGATAACGGCACCAACAATCCGAATCGGTTGGTGGTTGAACCGATTATCACTTATGTTCCGCCGATTCTTAACAACGCGTTGTCCCTCACTTCGGATACCGTGATTTATTATGATGGTGCGGGCAATACAGTGAATGGCCAGGATAATGGCGCTTTTGATGAAGCCCTTTATCAGACCTATCGATACAACCGCTTCATCAGCTATAATTTCCGTGAAGAATATGCTTATCTCGGAACCGGGGTTGCAGAAGGCCTCGGCAATCAGGGGTCGGATGCCGCCAGCGATTTTGACCAATTTGGCGAAACATCCAATGCGCTGAACCTTGGCGAAGTGACCGTCGGCATCGGCATCACTCCCTTCCCGGATAGCGCTATGCTTCGAACACTTGTGATCCGCCCGGAACTGCGGGAAGATTTTGCTGATCATGCCATACTTAGCGGTGGCAAGCACTATCAGACCACGTTCGGAGTTGATGCGGTTTACAGCTTCTAAGTTGTAAATCCACCCTACCTGTATTAACCGAAAGGGCGGCGAAATGATTTTCGCCGCCCTTTTTCATTATTGCCTGAATAACAGGCTCATTGGTGCGCATCGCCCTGTTTCTATGCAGCGTCTCGTCTGCCTCTGCCGCAAATATTGCACAAATATCCACCGTATGCGGTTCTGCGCGGCACACGGTGACGTGCAGCGACTTGTTGGCATAGACTTTGCTAATACAACACTCGGTTCTTGCATTTTTGAAGGAGAAACAAATGCGACCATTTACTTCGTTGTTGGCCATGGCCGCTGTGTTGGCGACCGCTGGCCTGTCTCTGGCGGATTCAACCACCCCTACGGCCGCACCGGCAGCGGCTCCGGCACCAGCACCGGCTCCAGCCGCGGCTCCGGCGGACACCAATCCGCTGTTGATGTATTCTCTGGATCAAATTAAGACCGGTGATACATCCGTTGGACAAAGTTTGTCCAATGCGGGCATTAATATCTATGGTTACCTGGAATTGGGCTACACAGCCGACCTTGCGGGTCCACCGCCAGCCGGCACCACCATTCCGGGTCGTGTATTTGACACGGAATATGGCAACCACCTTCAGATGGATCAGTTGGATTTGACGATTGCCAAGGCGATTAACTTTTCAGATCCCAAATATCTCAAACGTGGTTGGGATGTCGGCGGCCATTTTGAATTTGTCTATGGCTATGACCCATCCTACGGCGGCGACAGCTTCCATTCCTCCGGGCTGGATTTTGGCTACAATCCGTCAAGCGTGTTTTCACCGCTTTACCAAGCCGATATTGAACAGGCATATGTGACTTTGGCGCTGCATCTTGGTGGAGCCGGTGATGTGAAGTTCAAAGCCGGTAAATTTGTGACGCTGCTGGGTGAGGAAACCATTAATCCAACCACCAATTACCTCTACTCCCACACCTATTCATTTGGCTACATGATTCCCTATACGCAAACCGGCGTGTTGGCGGAATACGTGCCCAACAGTCAATGGACGTTTTACGGTGGTGTTACCCGCGGCTGGAATCAGACATTTTATGATAATAACAGCAACGGCGTGGATTTCTTGGGTGAAGTTGGTTACGCGCCAAATTCACAATGGGACTTTATTGTTAATCTATCTGAGGGGCCGCAGGATGGTGCCATGGGCAACGCCGGCTTAGGTAATAACAATGATTACCGCACGGTCGTGGAACCCTTGATCACCTATACGCCGCCGATACTCAATAACGCGTTGACCCTGGTTTCCGACACGGTTATCGCCTATGACGGGGCCGGCAACAGCACCAACGGCAATCAATCCTCCGGATGGTTCAGCGAAGCGTTGTATCAGAATTACGTTCTTAACAGCTACTTCAGCTTTACCACCCGTGAAGAATATGATTATGTCGGTTCGGGTCTGGGCAGCGCGGGAATTGGAATTAACCCCTTCGGCATTGAAAATTACACCAATATGGGCGACCTGACGTTTGGTGTAAAAATTATTCCGTTCCCCAATGGCAGCCTGAGTAAGAATTTCTATATTCGTCCGGAAATTCGCGAAGACTTGGCCGATCATCAGGTCTTCAACGGCAAGCAGTATCAGACCACTTTTGGTATCGACGCGATCTACCAGTTCTAAGATCGTACTTGCTGAAAGCCAATGAAAATTCCCGGGCGGCGGAGTTCATCACTCCGCCGCCCTTCTTTTCGCTCCTGCTTACCCTCCGCACCATTTTAAGGTGTCAGGTACGAATGGCACTTCCTTAAGGATCTCTATCATGCGGCAATGGCCTTTCGTATCAGTTGGTGCCGA
>DAHVEJ010000183.1 GCA_027313145.1 Phycisphaerales bacterium
CCGGTGGAAGTATCGACTCGACACGGTTACGCCCCCATAACTATTGATATGTTATTTTGGAATCACACTACTAGGTATTACCTACGGCTACGACTACCTGAAGACTTTGGAGGCCCGTTTTACAATCTGCCTGGCCGGAGTCGTTGGCTCCGCCATCGGCTACGTCGCCGGAGCGGGGACGGTGGAAATAGCGGAGAGATTGGAGCAGACCATCCTCAATCGGGCGGGCATGTATCAGATTGTTGAGAACGCATTTAGGAATACGTCTGAGATCGAGCAGGCAGGCCTTCGGAATATGGTAGTGTTCGCGGTGCAGCATCCGCTCGACACGATAGGTGTATTCAACAAAGCGGTAACAGGTGCACTCAGTGAAGCCGCGGCGGATGCCCTCAAGGCCTTTGCCACCAACGGTACCGTTACTCTCACGGACGAATTGGCAAATTACCTTGTGGACGAGGCGCAAAAGTTTTTACAAGGTCTGGATAACCTGGCAAAGGTTTCGCAATCGGGGGTGCCATGATGCGTCGCTACGACGAGGCTGCGACCAGCAGCAAGATCAAGGGCGTTCTCGCTGAGGAACGGCCGTGGAACCGTAGGATCCGCAGAGGGTCCTTGCGGATTGGGATTCGGCCGCCCGTGACTTTGATCTGTGGAGGGACGCCCACGGCTTACCAATTCTGTTGGTGCGCGTCCTTTCTCGTCTCTTTCCTCCTACCCGCTGTCTACCCGCTACTGCTGCCTTTTCTCGTGTTATTTGCCTGGCCGGCGATCGCTTTTATAAGGCGGAGGTGCACAATTAAGAGCCGAAGGCCGACGGACGCAACCGCGTTTGTGGCGGGCGTGCGCGGTGTGGCCCCGGAGGTTCCGGAAAGTTTTATCGTGGCCGTGCGAGGGGCGTTGGCCGCTGGCTATTGTATTCCCGTTGAGCTGATCGGCCATGTAGACAGCCGGCGACGTATCATGGCGCTCTCGGCACTGAACCAGCCACTGGCGCTCGAGGTCATCGCCGACATCTGCCGGCGTGAAGGAATCCCATGGAACTACGAGCGAATGTATACTGCCGCCGCATCATTCAAGAAGCTTCGCCCCGCAAACGTCGCGGAACTCGTGCAGGCGTTGCACGGAGAGATGCATTCCGCCCAGATTCTGTGACCGGGTAGGTGTATACCGTGGTACCGGGAAGCAAACCGGGGACGTGATTAGTTAATTGAATTAGCGGCGGATTTAGCGGCTTGCTGGATTGTGTGTGGCATGGTGGTAAAATGGACGGTATCGTGATGCTTGGGTGGGCGGTGGTGGCCGCTGCACCGCACGACGAGCAACGAGTAAAAAGATGGTCGCAACAGTTGAAATAATTTCGGAAACCAAGTTGTGCGGCGGCTGCCTGGGATTCTCCGTTTCCTCTCCTGCCTCCGTGGTTTAAAAGAGCGGCCCGATGAATTCTGAACCTGGAACACGTTGGTTCACAAGAGGCGGCCGGAGGTGAGGGGAGGGGATGTTACAATGGTCACTGGACGCTGACCAAGGATCAAGGCTTTGGTTATTTGTCCAATACTCATTGGGCGCAGTGCCAATGCGCATGGCTCATCAAGAATCGTGGACTATGCGGCCGGCAATCGCGTTGCAGCCAAGAATGCTTCGCTTCGTAATTCGAAACCGACCTCCGGCATGAAGCAACAGGATATCGGATATGGCGAATACAAAATGGGCGTCAATACTGGCTCGCCGGTCTGCGCTGGCCACCGCCAAGTTGTTCTCTTGGTTTCGGACTACCGTCGGAGTGCTCGGCGCGATAGGTGGCGTGCTGGCACTGCCCCTCTTTTTCGTACAGGTTGGCTTAACGTGGAACCACGGGCACGGAGTGGCCGCTGGTACCCTATTCAGCCCGGGTGCGGAGCATGGAAAATACTACCTAACTGCGGCGGGTCATCACACGTTGGTTTCCGCGAGGGTGTATTGGACGGTTTGGACCGTGGAGGCTGCCATGTTTTCCGGCGGCGGGCTAATGGTACTTATGTTCGCCATAGAAGGGATGGTTTGGCTGGTTGGCGGCGAAAGCTACGTCTGGGGGTGCCGGCGGAGTAGCGACCCGGATGAAGAAGGAACTAAATTTAATGATAACGGGTAATTACACGGTTATATGACGCGGTCGGAAAATTGAGAAAGAACCGGTTACAATGGTCGTGGATCAGTGTCCGTCCTACGAATCACATCTACTGGGAGGGTTTCGGATGGGGGATAATCCGCGGGCAGGAGGAATGGATTATCAGGCCTGCCGAATCAGAATGTTTTTGCTTTCAGCGAGTTGGCGCTGTTTCCAGACATCCGGCAGCCATTGGCGGATCTGCGTGATGGGTGTGCAGGGAGGGTTGGCTGGCAGTTGCATGAAGTACCCACGGCGTGACATCCGATAACATTTTTACTATTACGAAGAAGAAAACTTTAGGGTAAAGTGCATCAACGCGCTTGCTGGTGCGTTAGGCCAACTATGGGGTTGTTGTTTCCCGGGTTAGGTGATCCTGAAAAAGGCAATGGGTCACAGGAAATTACGAAGGGTGTTTGACGCAGATTATCACAGGGGTAACGTATGAAAACTGATTCTTCGACCGGCTGTCCCGCGACAACTGGCATAAGCCGGAAAATTCGGGCTTTTACGCTGATCGAATTGCTGGTGGTTATTTCCATTATTGCCTTGTTGATTTCGCTTTTGCTCCCCGCGCTGGCTCAGGCCCGGGCGGATGCCAATGCGATCGTGTGTGAAAGCAACATTCGGCAGCTTCTTACCAGCCTGCGGGAATATGTCCAAACCAATGACAGTACATTCCCACTTAATGGAATTCTGTTTCCTCATCCCGCAAATACCGCAACGAACCCGACGGCTCAGGAAACCAACATCTGGGACACCACAGCGGATTACAATCTATATTATGGTGCCCTGTATCCATATCTGGCCGGTGTTCCCCAGGCACCCATGGTGCCGAACTTGCTGGGTTATGGAAGTTCTGCGCCGGCGGGCAGTGTGGCGGCAACGTTAAATCTCAATCCGCTGCACAACCGCTTCGCCCGCATTTTTATGTGTCCCGTGGATAACGGATTTCGCGCAAATCCCAGTACCAGCCCAGGCGGTGAAGCCCTGCGGCTTGCCCCGGATGGCAGAACGGTATTAACCGGTCCGGGCAATGGCGGATTCTGGAGCTATTCCATCAATTCACTGCTGAATTCACAATCTAAAGTTCTGCCTACCATCTTCGGCAGTGGTGCCGGCGGCGGTTCTGGAACCTACACGACGCCGTGGAGTTATCCTATCCGTGATTCCACCATTACTAACCCGCGATTCCTTGTGTTTATTGAAGAATCCGCGCAAAAATCGTTATTTAATGATGAGGTCATGGATCCCATCGGCTATAACGCGGGTGATTATTTAAGCTCTCGGCATAACGGCGGTGGTAACCTCGGATTCTGGGACGGCCACGTTGAATGGATGTCGCAGGTGCAGTATCACAATGCGCCCAATGCCATGGGCGGCGGAGCCTCGGGTTCGGTAGCCTTTGAAACAGCCATGCAGGATCCGTTGTTTCGCATGTTTGTGCCGGACGCCAATAATTAGCGTTTCCGCAGCAGCACTGTGCTGCCGCCTTTGACTTGCTGCCCGGTTTGCACCAATGATTCCCACGTATCGGCATCGGGGACAATTAATTCGGTGCGGCTGCCAAAAGCGATCATGCCGAAGCGTTCGCCGCGTTTGAGTTGCGCTCCGATGGCAATGGGGCAGATGATCCGTCGGGCGATGGCACCGACAATCTGCCGGACAACCGCAATCGGTGGATGATCAGGAGCCGCGGTGGCTTTAAGTATCAGCGTGTTAGATTGGTTGCGTATTCCGGCCTGCGGGTTGCGGGCATCAAGAAATTCGCCCGGCTCAAAATGTACAGATGCGACAACCCCATCACACGGGCTTCTATTAATATGCACATCCAATACGCTTAAAAATATGCCGATACGCAAAGCCGGGCCGCCGAACGCTTCGTGACGTTCCAATCGGGTAATTTCAACAATTTTGCCGTCAGCCGGGGAAACCATCAGGCCGGGTTGATCCGGAATATGACGGGGTGGATCGCGAAAAAACAACATACATGCCAGTGTTACAAGCGCCATCAGGCCCGAGAGAATCGGCGTGACAAAATAGAGCATCCCCATCAATAACAGGCCGGCGACCAGCATGGGCAGCCAATAGCGCCAGCCGAAAAGAGAAAGCCCCAGCCACCGCGGATCTTTACCGTTCATGGGGTTCCTCAAGGTAGGTATAACCTTGCAGGCCGGAATCGTAAAAGCGCAGCAGCAGCGCGGATTCTTCAATGGATATGGTTTTTTCCCGCACGGCCCGTTCCACATCCTTGTGCATGCGGGCCATGAGTTCATCGGCATTAAACTGCACATATTGCAGCACTTCCCGCACGGAATCGCCGCGGACTAACTCATCGACATGAATTTCGCCGTTGTCCGCCAGTTCCACATGCACGGCATTGGTATCCCCCAGGAGATTATGCAAATCGCCGAGAATTTCCTGATACGCGCCGACCAGAAATGCGCCGATAAAATAATCCGAGCCGTTGTATTCATGCAGTTCCAGCGTCTTTTTAACGTCCCGCAAGTCGATAAAACAGTCGATCTTGCCGTCGCTGTCGCAGGTAATATCCGCCAGGACTCCCCGGCGGGTGGGTTCTTCCGCCAGACGGTGAATGGGCATCACGGGGAACAATTGTTTAATGGCCCAGGAATCCGGCATGGACTGAAACAGCGAGAAGTTGCAGAAATAGGTATCAGAAAGCTGTGATTCCAACGTTTCAAAATCATCGCCGACGTATTCAATTTCCTTAAGCACCTTCAAGATTTTGCCGCACACGCTCCAATAGAGTTTTTCGGTCAGACTGCGTAATTCAAGGCTTAAATAGCCGAGATTAAACAAGTTCAGGGCCTCATCGCGCTGCTGCGAGGCATCATGATATATTTCCAGAAAATTCTTTTTGTTGACATCTTTCCACGAATCAAAAAGGTCTTTGACCGGTTGCGGAATATCCTCACCCGCCGGCAATTCATGCGGTACATCAAAATAGTCAAATCCGCTGACGCCCAGGACGTTAAAAACCAACAGGCTGTGGTAGGCGACCATCGCCCGGCCGCTCTCGCTGATAATCGTCGGATGTTTGACGCCGCATTCATCGCACACCGATTGAATTCGGAAGATCACATCACCGGCGTATTCGCGCAAGGTGTAATTGGTGGAAGATTCAAAATTGGTCTGGCTGCCGTCGTAATCCACACCCAGGCCGCCGCCGACATCCAGATACTCCATTCCCGCCCCGGCCCGCGCGAGTTCACAGTAAACCCGTGCGGCCTCGTTGAGGGCATTTTTGACGGTGCGAATATTGGTGATCTGGCTGCCGAGATGGAAATGCAGCAGCTTCATGCAGTCCTGCATGTTGCGTTCTTTCAGATATTCCAAGGCTCGCAATATTTCCGCGACAAAAAGCCCGAATTTGCTGCGTGCGCCGCCGGAGGATTCCCAGCGGCCGCTGCCGCGCGTTGCGAGTTTTACGCGCATGCCCATTTGCGGGCGCACGCCGTGCTTTTCACCATATTTAATCAGCAGTTCCAGTTCGGTGAATTTTTCAATGACGGGAATAATTTTTTTCCCCAGCTTTTGCGCCAGGACCACGGTTTCAATAAACTCATCATCTTTGAATCCGTTGCAGATTATGGGCGTGTCTTTGCCGTTGGTCAGCGCCAGCACCACCAGCAGCTCCGGTTTGCTGCCGGCTTCCAGCCCCCAGCCGTACTGCGCGGCAACTTCCAGAATTTCCTCTACCACATGGCGCTGTTGATTAACCTTAATAGGGTAAACACCGATGTATTTACCCTTGTAATTATTTTCCTGAATAGCGCTTTGAAACGCGTCATTCATTTCGCCCATGCGGTGGCGCAGAATGCCGCTGAAGCGCACCAACGTCGGCAATTGAATATCGCGCATAATCAATTGATCCACCAGCTTTTTCAGATCAATGGAGCGTTGCGGATTTTTTTCGGGGTGTACGGCGACATTGCCCTGGGGATTAATGGAAAAATATCCCTTGCCCCAGTTATTGATGCCATAGGTATCAGCCGCATCTTGAAGGGACCATCCTGAAGCGAGATTCATCACCGTATTGACTCCAGGTTTATGGGCACTGCCCGTCACCGCATCCGATTTGCCGATTCCCAAGTCTGCGCCAACCATTTCATGACCCCTGTTGCCTGATGCCCTGAACGCTCGACCGTGTATACTTCAGCCTGCCGGCCATCTAAGCATCATCGCCGCTGCCACAGCCAAAACGCTTGCCTACCTCATCCAGCCACGCGCGCACCGCCGACTGATTCACATAAAAATAAACGCTGTTGCACTGCCGACGGCATTTTACCAGGCCGGCGGTTCGCAGCAGCTTTAAATGGTGCGAGACCGTGGGCTGGGTCAGCCCCAGTTCCTGGGCTAACTCAATGACGTTGTACATATCTTCACAAATAGCCTCACGCGGCAGAATTTCCATGATACGCACACGTGTGGGTTCGCCAAGCGCACTAAAAATTGCGGCAAAATTCTGATCATCCCATTGAAACCGGGACAATTTCCGCAATTTAGCCGCAATGTGTTTTGCCATAACCCAGCTTCCTGCATCACGCCCCCGCCGGCGGCAACGCCGGCAGGACAAACGTCTTGACCACTTCAATCCCCGAATCTTTCTGCAACGCCGTCAGGCACTCCGTCGTCGGCGGCGCATCGAGCTTCAGCAACATCAGGGCTTTATCTCCCTTACGGCTGATGGTCATATCGGCAATGTTGATTTTTTGTTGTCCGAAAGTGTTGCCCACATACCCAATGACCCCCGGACGGTCTTTGTTGACAATCAGAGCCATAGCGCCTTCCGGCACCATATCCATCCAGTAGCCCTTGATCGCCAGCACCCGCGGCAAATTATCCGCAAATACTGTTCCAATCGTGGAATGCCGCTTATCACCTTCCGTGATTTCCAGTTCAATGCTGTGCTGAAGCGTGCGTTGCATCGCCTGCCCCATGGTCTCCTGCCGGATGCTTATGCCGCGCTGCTCCGCCAGGTGCAGCACGTTGACGACATTGGGAGTCTGGTCAACATGGCCCTTTAGTAATTCAATGACGGCCAGACGCTGCAAGGTGGCGGCAATGCGTTTGGGCAATTCGCCGTTGGTGCGCAACGTGATGGAGTTGAAGCCTTTTTCCGCAATCGCCCCCAGAATAATGCCCATACGTTGGGCCAGATCAGCATACGCCTTCTCCGGCGCTGAAAGATTCATCTCAATGCCGCCGGCATTCACCGCACCTTCAATGCCCTTGCCCCGCAGGTACAAGAGAATTTCATTGACCGCATCAATGGATACCGCCGTTTGGGCTTCATTGGTACTGGCACCTAAATGCGGGGTCAGCAGCACTTTATCTCCCAGGGCAAACAGAGGTGAATCCTTGGCCGGCGGTTCGGTTTCAAACACATCCAACGCAGCACCGGCCACATGCCCGGAGGCAATGGCCTCCGCCAAATCTTTCTCACTGATCACACCGCCGCGGGCACAATTGATAAACCGCACGCCCTTTTTGCACAGAGCGATTTTGGAGGCGTCAATAAGTCCTTTGGTTTTATCCCCCGGCACATGCACGGTGACGTAATCACACTGCGGCAACAGGGATTCAAGATCATGGGTCATGGAGACTTGGCCATCCAGTGCGTTATTGGCGAAGAAAAATGGATCAAACGCCACAACTTTCATTTCCAGACCCAACGCCCGCTTGGCTACCGCGCGGCCGATGCGGCCAAAACCAATAATGCCCAGTGTTTTGCCCGCCAACTGCGTGCCCATATATTTGTTGCGTTCCCACAATCCCGCCCGAACGTGGGCATCGGCCGGGGCCAGCTTCCGCGACAGGGCCATCATCAGCCCTATGGCGTGTTCCGCCGTGGTAATGGTATTGGCGTCCGGCGTATTCATTACCAATACGCCCGCTTTGGTAGCGGCTGTGACGTCCACATTATCTACGCCAACGCCGGCCCGGGCGATGGCTTTGAGCCGACCGGGATTTTCCAGCTCGGCCGCTTTAATTTTCACGCCGCTGCGGATAATGGCTCCATCGTGCTTGCCGATTTCCGCCGCCATTTCTCCGGGATTCCACTTGGGTTTATTGGTCAACTCCACATCCGGTTGCGCCTTTAACAGTTCCAGGCCCTCTTCGGCGATTTTGTCTGCTACGAGAATTTTAATCATGTTAGAAAATCCCATTCCAATTCAACAACTACCAATACCAATCC
>DAHVEJ010000184.1 GCA_027313145.1 Phycisphaerales bacterium
ACCGGTATATCCCAACCAGCCCGTGGGGTGACACTTCTATTGAAACAAGGGGGTGACATTTCTATTGAAACACAACAGCTCGGTGCGATATGGTGTTCCTAAAAATTGTCAGTGACATATTGAATTGAATCAAATGGTTGTAACTGCGGCTTGACAATCTCTAAATATCGCCTACACTCGCACACTGAACAATAATTAAGAATTGGTTGCTTACAAATGGAGGTTTCGTTTGTTTGTCTGTCTGGCCGCTGGACGCGGGGAGCGAATGAAACCCATGACAAACTATCTGCACAAGGCCATGATTCCTTTTTCCGGATTGCCGTTTCTGGCCTATTCACTTCTGGCCATCCCCGCCGGTTCCGAAGTGGTTATTATCGTCAATTATCTGTCGGACCAGATTCGCGGCTATTTCAATAACCGCTACCATGGCCGAACAATCAGATACCTGCAACAACGCGACCCCAGAGGAACCGGTGATGCGCTATTCCAATTTTCGCAGGCTTATCATCCCAGGCATCCGGTGGTGGTCTGGCAAGGCGATCAACTGATATTTCCCGATGAAATCGAGATTCTCTCGCGGAGCGAACCCAATGCCGCCATCTGGTCGGATACACCGGCTGGCCTGCAGGACCTTGGATTATGGAAGATCCTGCCGGGCACATTGGAAATATTGCGCAGCCGCGTCGAAGATGGTGAATACCGGGCTTTACCGATTCTTAAAGAAGCGGGTCTGACGGTGATAAAAACTTCGCGCGAGAAATTGGAAATCTCCTACGGCGGCTGGGAAAAACTGGAACGTGCATGTCTGAGACTCAAGCAAAAGTTTCATATCGAATCCCCTTAGTGGGCGGATTCACCGATTACCATCGGTTTTACAGAGAACACGGCGGGCAATCCATTTGCTGCGCGATGAACAAATTTCTGGTGGTATCATTGCGTCGCAACCGGCATGGTGGCTTGGATATTCATAGTCAGGCGGACCTCCCCTGGGGCATTGGATTGGGATCCAGTGGAGCCTACCACGCCGCCCTGGTCCTGGCGTTGGCGCGGTTCAGGAAACAACGACTCTCCAAACTCGCCATTGCACAGCTTGCCTATGAATTGGAAGTCGGCATTGATGAAATGGCGACGGGAAGACAGGATTCCCTGGCCTGTTTATTTCGCGGCGTTTCGAAAATCAGATATGGGCGCGATGATTCGGTCATTGTATCCGGTATATCACTTTCCTCTCCGTGCAAGACAAAGTTAACCAACCGGTTAATGCTGTTCGATACCGGCGAAAGAAGGCGGGCGCGTGATTCTATCCGTGATATCCTGTCACGACGCAACCAGCCCTTGATACACGAGATCGCCAAACTTCCCCAAAGACTGATCCGGGCCTGGCAGGCCGGCGACATTGATTATACAGCTGAGGCCCTTGACCTTCAGGAGCGGTATCGCAGCCGGTTGTCTCCGACCTGCAGGAGCCCCAGAACCGACAGGCTATTGCAGATCGCCAGGGAATGCGGTGCCGGCGCGAGGCTGGCGGGCGCGGGGCGGGGCTGTCTGATCTGTTATTGCCCCGAATCCAGGCAGGAACAACTCCGGGAATATATCGGCATCCCTGAGATAAGGTTTTCTATTCTGTGGTGAAGGCGTGGAACAATAACATGGTTGCAACAGGGGGCGTCTCATGAAAGACGGCCCGATAGGCCGGTCCAAGAGTTGCTTTGAACGGATGGCAGTTCCCGGAAAATGGCGGGTGATAGGTCCATCATATAGAAATTCGTGACAAGGAATGCACAAACCTTTATATTATTGCGATGGGTCTTACACCGCTGGGCAACGATGGAATGACTTACAATATATAGCCATCATTAGACCGGCAGCGGAGATTAAAGCAGTGGATCAGCGTTCCAGGCATTCGACGGTGTAAAACATGAGGAATTGACGTGCCCGAGATCAACGAAACCAACGCGCTGGAAAAATTTAACACTGCGGCCGCCGGTCTGGATGATCAATATTCCGGCGGCGCTGTAGGCCGGGGGGTGGTGATCTGCGCGGGAGGGCCAAAATTCTTCGTCTACGCATGGGTCTGTATCAATATGCTCCGACAAACAGGCTGCAAACTGCCGATTGAACTGTGGCATCTGGGGCCTGCGGAACTCACCAGCACCATGCGGAGGCTGCTTTCCCCCTTCAACGTGCGCTTCACGGACGCTTATAAAGTTCGTGAATCGCATCCCGTCCGGATGCTTTACGGCTGGGAGCTTAAACCCTACGCGATTATTCACAGCCATTTTTCAGAACTGATCCTCCTGGACGCGGATAATATGCCTCTTGTTGATCCAATATTTCTATTCGATACGCGGCCATATAAACAAACTGGGGCTATTTTCTGGCCGGACCGTCATCCGCTGATATTATCTGCAAGTATCTGGAGACTTTCCGGCGTATCCTACCGCAACGAACCATCCTTCGAATCCGGCCAGATCGTCATTGATAAGCGCCGCTGCTGGAAACCTTTGATGCTGACCATGTGGATGAACGAACACAGTGATTTCTGGTATCACCATGTACACGGAGATAAGGAAACCTTTCACATCTGCTGGCGGAAGCTGAAGCGGGAATACGCTATGACGCTATATGGCACGCAAACACTACCCAGCATTCCGGGTTGTGGCGCTCTATGTCAGCATGACTTTAGCGGTCGAAGGATATTTCAGCACCGCAAATGGACGCTTGACAATAACCAACGAATACCAGGATTTTCTGAAGAACAGGTCTGCCTGGATTTTATCGTGCAACTTCGGGAGCGATGGACGCCGGCCCCAGAGTTGCAGCGGTACACGTCGGTGGGAAAAACGGACGATGAAAATGAACTGGCCAGGTGGTTGATCCGGAAGCGGTGGATGTACGAACGCATCAGGCATGATGTACGGGCCATGGAATTTTTGGCCGACGGAATGATCGGGGAAGGCGCTGCCAGCCAGGAAGTATTCTGGGATGTTTATTTTGAAGACGATGTGGCCTACTTGGATATCAGATCCGATGATCAACTGACTTGCCGTCTGCACCTGGATCCGGACCGAATCTGGCGGGGAAGAGGAGAACACTCCGGACGTTTGCCTATAGAATTAACATCCGTATCTCCCGCATATCACATATATAACCATAATGATTGCGGCAATAATAGATTGCCTATGTTGTATCCTCAAAATCATCGGATGCCGTTGAAAACCGATCTTGACCGGCAGTACGGACATCGATGCCGACACTTCGTGCATTCCGGTACCTTCAGCGACCCTATCTACGCCCTGCCGGCGATCAAGGGTGCCGGCGGGGGCGTACTTTGGATGGACGAGTGGTACAGGGATACGAAGATCACAGCCGAAATGGTCACGAAGATCAAACCCCTGTTGATGCAGCAGCCATACATCGTGGACGTGCGTTTCTGCACCGACCGCCCGCACACATTCGAAATTGATTTAAACCTGTGGAGGGACCAGAATACCGGAAATGTCTGCTTTGATCATTTGAAACTGCTGAATCTTCCCTATTCGCTGGCCGATCAGGCGTGGCTGGTTAAACCGCCGAAGCCGGAAAAGACCTTCCAGGCGGTGATCAACCGCACTCTCCGGAACCACAACCCGGCCTTTCCTTGGAAAGAACTCTATGCACGATATGTCCATGATACCAACGCCGTATTCCTGGGGCTTCCGGAGGAGCATGCCTATTTCCAGAAAGTGGTCGGGCGGATCATATATCTGCCGACATCATCACTTATCAATGCCGCAGCCATCGTGGCGTGGTCTACCGTGTTTATCGGAAACGAAAGTCTTCTTCTAGCGCTGGCAACAGGGATGCAGAATGCGGACATGAACAGACAAAATGGTCCGTTAATCCTGGTTGAATCCAACACGGGCAAGGCTGATTTTTCCCGCTGGAACCGATTGCAGTGTTCCGAGAATGCCGTGTCATTATCCAGTTCACGGACATGTTCGCCCTCCATACAGCCCGATTGGGTAACAGCGGTTATCATCTGCAAAGGAAGGCTGAAAAATCTCCAGGCATCTTTGCCCGCGGCGCTGCGCTGTGGATGCCAGGTAATTGTGGTGGACGCGGAATGCCCTGAGCATTGTGGTCAATGGGCTCAGGACGCCTTTGGCAGCCGGGTTATGGTCATCAATCATGCCGGCCCATTCGACAGGTCCAAAGCGCTGAACGCGGGGCTGCAGTTGGTTAACACGCCGCTGACCATGATACTGGATGCGGACGTGGTGCTCTGGCCGGAAGAATTCACCGGCGTTCTGCACGTCATACGCCCCGGGGCGTTTTACTGCCACCGCCACACCAATGGTATGCAGGGCTGGGTGCTGTTCCCCACAGGTGCGGCGCAATATGACACGGATTTTACGGGATACGGGCGCAGAGATTGTGATTTTCTATATCAATTAAAAACAGCGGGATTAACGCCGCAGACGATCCCATTTAAATTCGCGAATCACATTCGACATCCCGATGAGGCGCGCGTGGCTTTTTATGGCCTAAGTGAAACCGAAAGCTTCAGACGCAATAACGCGCGTATGTTGGCAAAATGGGGCCATACACGTTTTGAAATGGATGACCCAATAAACCAACCGCCCCAAGACAATCGACCCCGGATACGAAGATTGTTAAGGAACAATAGGTGCTGACAGGGCGGCTCAAACGGCATCTAATGCGGCGGGCCTAAATCCGCGGGACCACTTGCCTGGCCATCCGCCGACAGGCAATGATGTGTTACAGGTAATGGTACTATGGTAACAACGGAGACTGGAGTATCCGAAGGTGAAATATAACGCCAAGGAAAATCAACGTTTCAGACGGTTCCATGTACAACCCAGTATCAGCCCGGCCATTGAGTACCGACCTTCGATTACGTGCGTGATCACCTGCAAGGGCCGTCTGACGCACCTGCAAAAGACACTGCCGCTGCTGCTGGAACAGTCTTATCCGGCATTATTTGAGGTCGTTGTCGTCGATTACGGCGATCCAGACGATTGTTTTCAGTGGTGCGTCCGTGTGGGGCATCCCCGGTTAATGGCGCTGCGTATTTTGGATAACACCGATCGATTCAATCTCAGCCGGGCGCGCAACTGTGGAGCGAATTTCCGGCCCGCTGATTTATTCCTCTTCGCCGACGCCGATTCGCTGGTGCATCGCCAATTTCTGCTCGCGGTTTCCCAATACTTCAAATCGGTCAACTCCGTGTTGGCTAAACGCAATTGTCATGACCGTAACATCGACACCTGTGGGCTGTGTATGGTTCGTTCGGAGATATTTCACCGCGTGCGCGGCTATGATGAGGCGTTCAATGGCTGGGGGCCGGAAGATTCAGACTTTTATTCCCGCGTTGGACGGTTGGGTGTGGTGATTTCCTTCCCCGTGTGGCTCTATCCCGCCACTATCAGCCATTCTAATGTTTTGAGAACGCGATTCTATAATGAAAAAAATCTTGACCGCAGTGCGGCCAAAGGCGGCCAGCAGATGGCTCGAAGTAATCGTGTGGTGAACCCTTGGGGTTATGGTCGCGCGCAGGCATTGGCCGGATTACCAGACGGCAAAACGTCACGGCTTGACATAGCTGAGCCGGTCTCCTCCGGGTCTTGCGAAGCCACCGGCGTGATGTGACAAGACACTGTTGCCCACAGCCAATGTTTTCCAGATAGGACAGATAGTTAAAAGGACGGCGAACATGCCCTGCCGGCACATGTAGCCCGGACTGATTGTTTCAGCGGGTGCTTGATGAAGTGGCAGAGTTCCCGCCATCCCAAACAGTTCGACTGGTCAAAACCCAGGTAGGTAAGGGAGCAACTCCGGACAGTGGGCAGAAATATTGATCTCTCCCGGACGCCCAAAACAGGTATTCGGCATCTCCAGACAGACCTCCTGGACCACATTGGCCTTGAGACCCTCGGCAATCGCCCGCAGCGCCGACTGGTTGCCTACGAAAAGTCCGGCCCCGGCGATGATCCGCGCAGCCTCCAAAAGGTCTGCGGTATACGCCCACGGTACCGCCCCAAATGCATCGACAAAGACGCGGTGCTCCTCCTGAGTGCCGAGGAAAACGGCTTTATCTCCATACTTTTGTACCGCTTCGCGCCACGGAAAATGGGGATTCTGATATCGACTGCTGCGCGCCATCACAACCGGTGCGCGCGATACCGCAAAATCAACGCGCAACCATGGCGGCGTGTCCAGATGCTCGGGCAGACCGCAACACCGCAGCACCTGCCGAGTCAGCGGCAGCGAGCGCGCAAAGCGATTTGAATGCCAGCGGAACATGCTGAGATCGACTGCGGCGGATGGCCGTTGCTGGCACCAACTTACTTCAGTAATGTAAGGCTGCAAGAGCAACAACGGGCGAATAACATTGACGGCTTCGGGCGTCATGGCCAGGAGCGTTTCACAGGCCCAATCATGTAACCAGAGTTTCCCGCCGCCCATGGCGCGGATGGCGGGTAACGCATAGATAATGTCGCCGAACTTGCCAGCGTGAGCGAACTCCCGGCCCCGCGGGAACCTTGATATCGGGGAACGTAGGTGAATGATTTTCCGCATGCAAATATTGGCCTTGAACTCAGTATTGCGGCCGCTGGTCGATGCCTAGGCGATGAAGTCTCGGTTATATACGCGAGGTATTATCTTCACTTGTTTGTAACCCGATCAATCGCCGCCGAAACCATATGGCAGCCCAACGATTTATAACTTTGATGATACATGAATCACCATGGAATTGATAATGCCAACCCTGCCCGGGGCCAAAATACATAGAACAATCCCATACGCCATGGACGGATTTTGAGAGTGTCTTTCGGGGCCGGTTTTCGTGTCTGACGGGGCACGCCAAAAACTGGCTTCAATGAATACCTCAAAATCAGCCAGTAGTGTTTTCATCTTATCACCGCTCATAACGTGTCGGTTAATTCTTGCTGTACTCTGAAATTCCAATGATGTCAGACCTCAGTCTGCCATAGATTCCGGCTTACAGTGCGGATGCGGCTACGGGCCTGCATGGGGCCAATTGGTTTGATGTAGTAACACAACGTAGTGCCCTGTACTTTTACAATACGCGCGGCAAACGGCAAGCGTCTCACCGCACGTTGCACGCACCGCCCAAGGTGATAACGGTCCGTGCAATCATGCCAGATCATCACTCCGCCGACTTGCAATATTCCAAGCGTCCGCATGGAGTCGGAAAGAACAAACTCTTCGTGGTGGTTTCCATCAATGAATACCGCGTCAAATTTTCCCAAACCGGAAAAGTCAAAGGAACGGCTGTCTCCGAAGTACTGGATATACTGGACGTCAACGGACCGGGCATAGGCCCCGATGTGTTCCCGTGGGAGAATTTCCGTTTCGCCGTCTCTTGCCTGCTTCGGGAGAATATTGAGGCTTTCCAATCTGGCCGCCGGGAACATCGCATGGAATTGCACCAGGCTGCATCCGCGGTAGGTACCAATTTCCAGCAATCGGAAGTCAGGTTTTCCCAAAATACCCAAGATGCCGCATATGACAGCCGACTCCCCGTCCCAGAAACTGCGGGTATCGCTTATCGTGAATACGGGCTGTCGGTATTGTCTTGCCAGTGTATCAGATGGCACTTCAACCATCGCAGGGACTCTCTATTCACGCTGGCGGCACAAGACTGAGTTTTAAACGCTGCCAGAAATCGCGATGCTTCGACGCTATTTCCATTTGCCCGTAACCAGCCAGAACACCGTCGGCACCATCAGGCAGCCGAACCATATCCAACTCTGGTGATACAGGAACCACCAGGGAATCGATAAAAACAATCCCGTCCAGAAACCAAAACAGATATAACAATCCAGAACGCCGTGAGCCGCTTTAGGAAGAACCTTGCGAAGCAGTTTTTCGCGTACCAACGCGCCGGGGCCGTCTTCCGGCCAGACCACCAGGATGGCCAGTCCCATGGCCGAGAGAACGTAGGCGAGAAAGACCGTGAACTGCGCCACACAAGCACGCTCCGCCGAAAAATTGTACACCCCTTACGCCCACAAAACCGCTGACCAGTAGCCACCACAGCCTTGAGCGCATCACCAAAAATGAAGGCGACAGAAAAACAATAACGCGCCGCCATCGCGGATGTCAAGAAAAAGACGGAAAACCACAAAAATATTCCGGGATCGTTCAATGATGGATCCATCGCGCCGCGCCCTCACCATTAGCCCAACCTTCGCACTTTGGCACTAAAAAAGGCTCTGGCGCTCAACTGGGGGTCCGTAGAGTAGAGGTCGCAGCAGCACGATTACTACTGCGGCCCCCCTCATCGAACCGGACAGGCGGGATTACC
>DAHVEJ010000185.1 GCA_027313145.1 Phycisphaerales bacterium
AAACGATAGGCATTAATCAGGTCCAGATGTCCGACAATGGCGCTGACATGATTGTCATAATCCAGTGAACCGGTAAATGCGGCATTGTATTGACCGGCACCGGCGTCCACCCATGATTTGATCCCCCGCAAAGCAGGTGAATTGCTTTTTAGCGCGGTGGATGGGGGTGGATTGCGGCACCCTGCCAGCGCGAGCGCCAGACAAGCAGCCACCGCGGTTATCATTAATGATTTACAGGTCATCACATGGCTCCTGAACCATAATAATTCCGCACACCTTCAACAAGTCCTACATTGGGTGAATAGCCGAGAATGGTACGGGCGGCAGCAATATCGGCTTCGGTATGATTCTGAAAAAAGCTGTAGGGATTATCAATATATTCCGGTTGCAGATTGGTGTGCATAACGCGGTTTAATTCCGCGATAATGGCATTGAAAGATTCCGATACGCCGCTGCCGACATTAAGTATGTGACACCCTTCAGCTTCCAGCGACTTCACGTTGGCCTGAATGACATCGTCAATCCAGACAAAATCCCGCCGCTGATTACCGTCATGGAAAATCCGGGGGCGTTTGCCGGCCTTCATCTGCTGGGCTAACTGATAAATCATGGAGGCAAATTTACCCTTGTGAGCCTCGCCGGGGCCGTAGACATTGAAGTAACGCAAGCCAATGATCGGCAGATGCGAATCTCCGTGCCACTTGGCGGCCAAGCGCTCCATGGCGAGTTTGGAATAGCCGTAAACATTTAATGGGGATGGTTCATCACTTTCCCGCATGGGAGCGGGTCGATTGCCATAGGTCGCGGCGGATGATGCCCAAACCACGCGAGCTTTCCATACCATGGCCCAGGATAGAATAGTTCGGAATCGCTCAAGATTATTCTGCATCATTTTCCATTGATCGGTCACCGTGGTATCCGTGATGGACGCCTCATGGAAAATCGCGTCGAAGCGCCCGGCGGGCGGGTTTTCGCAGCGGTCGGTATAGACTTCGCCCGTGAATTTTACGAGATTCTTAAAATCGCCGGATGAGAAATCATCCAGCACCACAACCTTGTGTCCGTGTGCCGCCAGGTACTTGGCCAGATTTGAACCAATAAATCCCGCTCCACCGGTTACCAGAATTCGCATGTAGACTCCAAACGTTTCTATACAGCTTCCGTTGCGACGCCACAACAAGCTTTATGATTATCGCGGTTGTTGCTGCGTCATACAATGCAGCGTCCCCAAACCCCATACCAGATCGCGGCAATATATGGGAATAATGCTACGACTGGGAAAGCATTTCTCCAGAATTTTCAGCGCCTGCAGGTCCGCGGGATCATTAAACACCGGGACCAGCACACCGGCGTTGCAGATGTAAAAATTGGCATAGCTGGCCGGCAGACGCTGCTTATCAAAATAAACCGGTGCGGGCAGAGGCAATTCGATGATATTGAAACTGCGGCCCCGTGTGTCCCGCATTGTCTTTAAGCATTTCATATTTTCCGCCATGCGCCGATGATTGGCATCGCGGCGGTTGAGTTCCACACATGCAACAATGGCCGATGGAGAAACAAAACGGGCGGTATCATCAATATGGCCGTGGGTATCATCTCCCACGATGCCGCTATGCAGGTAGAGAATTTTTTCTACGCCCAGATTATCACACAAGTGCTGTTCCAATACCGTGCGGGAAATTCCCGGATTCCGGCTTTGTACCTTCGAAAGCAGGCACTCCCGCGTCGTAAGCAGACATCCGGCACCGTTGACATCAATGCTGCCCCCTTCCAGAACCAAGCGCACGATTTTGCCATCGGACCTTGCGGCCATGGGGTTATGAATAGCAATGCCGAGAGCCTTGGCGGCATACGCCGGCACATGCGCATCGCGATGATAATTGTCATATTTGGCCCAGGCATTAAAAAGCCAGCCAAGGGCCACCATACGGCTTGAGGTTGTACCGCGCTTTTTTACAAAAATCGGCCCGGAGTCCCGGGTCCAGATGCGATCTGTTTTCAACACATGAAAACGAACGGCTGACAATTTCACGCCTGATTTATTAAGAATTTCCCGTATGATGGCAATACGGCTTTGCGATTCCACAATCAGATGAACGGTTTCCGCGGATGCAATATGCCGGATAATTTCCGCGATAATCCACGGAATGGGGGTAAATTTCCCCGGCCAGTCCTCCTGATTGTGCGGCCAGGCCAGCCAGGTGGCGTCATGCGGTTCCCACTCGGCGGGCATCTGGAAGCCTTGGTTGCGTAAGGTTGGGGCGGCACCGGGTTCGGATAAATGCTTACTGTTTGATTTTGAAGCGGTCATTGACAGTTCCGTTAAAAAGCGTTCAGGCAAACTATTTTGTGCGCGAATCAGGAAAATCGCTGGGTTAATCCGGCATAGGCATCCACTCGACGATCCCGGAAAAACGGCCAATTTCGGCGAACAGTTTCCTGGAGTTTCGGATCCACTTCCGCAAGGAGGATATCCTCCTTATCCACCGATCCACGCTGTAAAAAACGCCCGAACGGATCGCAAATGATGGAGCTGCCGAAAAACTCCAGCCCCCCGCCTTTTGCGCCTTCATGCCCAATACGATTGGGCGACGCGACGTAAACACCGTTGGCAATGGCGTGCGCCCGCTGAACAGTTTGCCACGCATCAACTTGAGCGGCCCCGAATTCCGCTTTTTCCGCCGGGTGCCATCCAATGGCTGTGGGGTAAAACAACACCTGAACATCCTGCATGGCGGTAAGCCTTGCCGCTTCCGGAAACCACTGGTCCCAGCAGATCAGTACCCCAATGCGTCCAAAACGAGTTTGGAACGCTTTGAATCCCAGATCACCGGGCGTGAAGTAGTATTTTTCATAAAACAGCGGATCATCCGGAATGTGCATTTTGCGATACATCCCCAGCAGCGTGCCGTCAGCATCAATGACCACGGCGGTATTATGATAAATTCCCGCGGTGCGCTTTTCAAAAAGAGAGATCACCAGCGCCACTTGCAGCTCCGCTGCTAATTTACTGAAGCGCTGGGTACTGGGACCGGGAATTGATTCCGCCAGATCAAAAAGTTCCGTTGATTCAGTTTGACAAAAATATTCAGAACAAAATAATTCCTGGGTGCAAATCACGTTGGCACCCAGGCTCGCGGCCTGACGTATTTGCCGCTCGGTATGATCTCGATTGGCGTTGGGATCTTTTTCGCAGCGCATCTGCATAATCCCGATGGTGAATTTTTTATTTGCGGGCATTTCGCCTCCTTGGCACAACCTCATTCCGCTTTGGCCCCGCCGGGACAAAAAAGCCGGAACAAATAGTTTGCTGATTATACGCAAAGCGTCAACCAGAGTAGAATATCATCATGGATTGCCCTGCAGGTTCCGGAGCGTAACGGCATGATTCAGCGATGGCTCAATGATCTTATCCCAAATGTTTCGTCATGCCATGCGCTATTATTTGGCCGATTGCATAAACCGCTTGGCCGGCGTTTACCGTATCAACGATTGCGCCCCGCGGTAATTTGTGCGTTGACCGGGGCGATGATCGTGTGCATGGCGATCCCCACAACCGCCGGCGCTGCAGGCGGGAACTCCACGTTTGTGGCCGGACAAACCAGCCCCCTGCGGAATGAACTTACGCCGCAAGTGCGGCAAACGGTACGCCGCGGTTTGAAGTGGCTGGCCGCTCGGCAGAACGCCAACGGATCATTTGATTCAGGTACCACCGCCATTACCGCCTTGGGCGGCTTGGCGTTTGTCGCCGGCGGCAATTTGCCGGGGCAGGGGCGGTATGCCCAGAATGTTTCCCGCGCTTTACGCTATATACTTGATCACTGCCAGCGTTCCGGACTCATCGCCGGTCCCACGGATGCCGATCCCATGTATTCGCAGGGATTTGCCACGCTTTTTCTGGCCGAGATTTATGGTCAATCGCATGCGCCGGACCTGCATGAAAAACTGCAACGGGCCATCCGCCTGATTATTGATGCGCAAAACGCCGCGGGTGGTTGGAGATATCAACCCGTGCCAATGGATGCGGATATCTCCGTGACGATCTGCCAGGTCATGGCCTTGCGCGCCGCGCGTGAAGCCGGCATCGCAGTTCCCAAGCGCACCATCACCAAGGCCATCAGTTTTGTTCATCGCCTGCAAAACGCGGACGGCGGATTCAGTTATATGCTCAATATGGGTGGATCGGCATTTCCGCGTTCGGCGGCGGGCGTGGCGGCGCTGCTTTATGCGGGTATTTATCGCGGTTCGGCTATTGGCAACGGAGTGCATTACCTCATGGAGTGCCTGCCCGGAACGCCGCAGAATAACCAGGGAAATTATTTCTATGGCAACTATTATGGTACACAGGCCATGTTTCTTGCCGGAGGAAAATATTGGGCCAAATGGTGGCCCGCCGTCAGTGGTGATCTGATGAAGCGGCAGCAAACGGCCGGTAACTGGACCGGCGGCGCGGGCCAGAGTTATGCTACGGCCATGGCCTTAATTATTCTGCAGATTCCCGACAGATATCTGCCGATATTGCAGAAATAGGCTGGAGGAACCGTTGAATCGTCGTGTATTTTATCGACTGATCATCACGCTCTTGGCCGTTGGTGGCTTCTTTTACGCAGCCCCCGCACTTGTTGCGCAACCTGGCACGGCCCCGGCCATCAGAGCACCGCAGTGGCGGGTGCGACTGGCTGCTCTGACGCCGCGGGGCAGAATCCAAGCGATTGATTCAGCACAGGTTAGTCTTTGGACCTCAAGGGGCCGCGTGAGGCTGTTGGCGGCGGGCAAAACAGTGAATCTTACCACGCCGGAAATATTAAGCCTGCGTCGTAGCGATATCGCGGTACCGGCACGAAATGTCGGCCCATCACCGTGGTGGCTGCACCTTCGTACCGGGGATGTTCTGGCGGGGAATCCGGTGGGAACCAGCGGGGGAAAAATGGCCTTTGACTCCCTGGCATTCGGCAAAATAAGTGTGCCGATAGATGATGTTGCCGGACTCACCCGCCGGCGCAATACTCCCATGCTTCACGGAATCGCGCATGATCACCTGCAATTTATCAACGGCGACCAACTCTCCGGTGCCATGCTGCAAGTCCTGCCCAAGGCGGTGCAATGGAAAAGTACGCTGGGAACAATCAGCATTCCTCTGGTCCGCATCGCAACGATTAATCTGGCCAAAACACTGGCACCAAGCATTTACCGCGGCCCGCGCGTTGGCATCACCTTCAGCGACGGCACGATGGTGACCGCATCGGCCATTGCGTGGCGCGGCACTACGCTGGTTCTTACCGTTCCATCTCTCGCGGCGATCAGGTGCGGCGTCGGCATGATTCAACGCATTGACATACTTGGTGGAAACCTTACCTGGCTTACCGATCTTGCCCCGCAAAAATATGTTCAAACACCCTATGTTGGAACGCCATGGCCTTTGGTAAAAAATGCCAACTGTGTGCTGCGCCGGCTGAAGGTAAACGGCCGGGTCTTCAGGCACGGTCTAGGCACGCATGTGGCGGCGCGATTGATCTACAACCTGGCGGATAAATACAGCAAGCTGACGTTTATTCCGGCCATGGACCAATCTTCGCGCCCCTGGGGGGCGTGCAAGGTTGTGGTACAGGCGGACGGCAAGACCGTTTATACTTCCGGCATATTAAGATCCGGGGAATTATTGCCGCCGGTTTTACTTTCGGTAAAACAGGTTAAGGTATTGGAGTTTATTATTACCGGGATTCACGCCTATGGTGTGCGCGGGCGCGTGGATATTCTTAATGCGGCTTTACTGCGATAGTGCCAGGTATGGATAAGAATCGGGGCATGGGCCATGGATACACCTCCACAATTTTATCAAGCGCGTTGCGTTTGCGGACATGATCTGGAAATTCCATCCCAGCGGCTGGGCCGCCACCTTATTTGCCCGATGTGCAGCCGCACATTGATTCCTCTGGCCGCCACGCCCGCGGGTACTAAGCCAGTGCCGACAACCGCGCCGGCCGCAGCTCCCGCCCAAGCGCAACGTCCCTGCCCCTCCTGTGGAGAAATGATTCTCCGCATCGCTCGCAAATGCCGATACTGCGGTGAATTTGTGGACTCCCCCGCCGCGCAGGCCGCACCAATAGATTCCGAAACCCCGGCGAAGGATGATCCCGCCGAGCAAACTATGGCGGACGCGGTGTTTGATGTTTCGGTTTCGCAATGGGATAATTTTTTTCGCTATCTGACCTGCACCATCGTGCTGATTATTTCCGCGGGAACTTACAAGATACCGATGCTGCGAGCCTATGGTGCTATTATCTTTGCCGTGGTATTAACCGTAGATGTCTTTGCGGGCTTTCTTATTTACTTGAATTCCCGTAATAGCCGATGTCTGATTAACGCCGATCGTGTGGAAACCCAAAGCGGCATATTCACCAAGCAAATTGACTGGATTTCGCTTAGCAGTGTGTTGGATATTCAACTGCGGCAAGGGTTTATTCAGCGGATGCTGGGCATAGGCACCATCGAAATTCGCAGCAATGATCAGGTCACGCCGCTGATGGAACTCCATCAGATTCCGCAGGCGCGGAAAGTATTTGAATATATACAGCAACAGATCAGCCGCCGCCATCAGCAGGGCGTGGCTCGATTAATCTGATATTTTCCACCCATGACGCTATAATTCCGTGTATGTGAAACCTGCATCGGAGACGATACCATGACCGACGCCAACGATTATGATCTTAAGCCGCAACCCGCTAAACCCGCCACAGCCCCAGCAGCGCGGAGCGCGGAGGTACCCACCGTTGTAGTTTCGCCGCCAGCATCATCCCCAACGGATAATGTTGAAGCGGCGCAGTTGAAAAAACAGGCTGCCGCCGAAGAGGAAGAAGACATTCGCAAAAACAAGGGTATGGCTTTGCTGTCCTATTTGGGTGTTTTAGTAGTAATACCTATGATATTCGGCCTGCATTCAAAATTTGTCCGACATCACGCCAATCAGGGGTTGCTGCTCTTTACGCTGGAAATGGTCGTCTGGGCGGCATGTAAAACTGTCCTGCTGCTGGGTTACCCGTTGCTGCATTTATCGGCGATGGTCTATCTGACATCTCTTGTGGGCGGTCTGATCTGGCTGGGCTTTACGTTACTGGCCTTGCTGGGACTGCTGCACGTTGCCGGCGATAGTTACGCCAGTCTGCCGGTCATCGGAGAATATGAGATTATCAGCATTCTGGGCAGTGATGAGTCATGAGTCCGCCGAGCTTTTTTGACGCTCATTTGGATCTGGCGTATCTGGCGGAAACCGGCCGGGACATGTTGAATGATCCACCGCGCGGATCGGATAGCCCAGCAGCCGTGACGTTAAAATCTTTAGCAGATAGCCGCGTGCGCCGCGCGGTGGCCACCGTTTTTGTCCAACCGCGCGGGCGGGATGACTCCGGTGAAAATATTGATGGCTCATGGTGTTACAGTTCACCGCAGGAGGCCTACGAGCAATCAGTGCGACAACTGAACCGGTATGATCATTGGCATGTCGATGGCCACGTGATTCTGATGGACCGATCGCGAAAAACATCATCAGAAAAGCTTGAATTATTGCTCCTGCTGGAAGGCTGCGCTGGGATTCGCAGCGTGAATGATCTGGATGATTTTTATCGCCGTGGAATTCGCATCCTGGCCCTGACATGGGTGAATGGAACACGCTGGGCCGGGGGCGATCAATCAGGCGGTGATGTCACCGCCGATGGCATCGCGCTGCTGAATCGCGCTGATGCATTAAAGATGGTGCATGACGTGTCGCATTTGTCCGAACAAGCGTTCTGGACCGTTATGGAAACAACATCGCGCCCCAAGATTGCATCACACAGCAACTGCCGCAGTCTGTTGCCGGGAAAAAAACATCCGGAAAGACACTTATCCGATGCGCAGATCAAAGCCTTGGCAAACGCGCAGGGCGTGATTGGCATTAATCTGTTTTCCCGGTTTCTAGTTAGCACTGGCACCGCTGCGATACAGGATGTGGTTCGCCATATTCAACATATCGTTGAACTGGTCGGCCGCACCGACATTATCGGTTTAGGATCCGATATGGATGGCGGATTTTCCGCACTAGATCTGCCCGCAGGCATCCGCGGTCCGGCCGATCTGGAACATGTCTGCGATGCCCTGGCGGACGCGGGCTTTACCGACCGCCAAATTGAGCAATTCGCATGGAGTAATTGGAACTTTTTTTTTTCAAAAGCCGGGCTGCTTCGCTGACACAAATCGCACAAATCAATCGCTACGCAAATCGCACAAATCGCCATGCATCGCCACGCGCCTTGACTTTTTACCGGACATGGTTTACGATAATCTTGATTCTT
>DAHVEJ010000186.1 GCA_027313145.1 Phycisphaerales bacterium
AAGCGGTGGGGCGGGCATTGCCGCCATTTTTCACTGCGGATTCGGCACGCGATTGGCTGGGGGCGATTAAGAATTGGTTCGCCAATTGGGCGGAGTTGGGATGGTTATGCAAGTAAAAGCAAAATTGCGGCGATTGGCTTATCCCTGGAGGCATGGTTTAGCTGCGGTCAAAAGTGCAGAAACGATTGCATGCAACTGAAGGGGGGGTGAAGTTGTAGTTGTTTCAGAGCTTGAGTGCTTGATTGACGTTTCGGGTGGAGGTTTGCATCCACTGGGACGGGATTATCCGTACAAATGGCGGCGGCTCGTTTGCAAGTTGTGCAGTTTGTAGACAATAAAGGAATATCCTGTATGAAGCTCGAAAAACAACCGGATGCCCAGTGCGCGGCACAATCCGGGCCTGGATGTGATGTCAGCTCGATTATGCTTATCGCATTTCTGGGGCTGTTTCTATCCGGCTACAACAATTTTATGGTCGCCATTGCACTCATTGAGATCAAGCCGCAACTGAATCTGGGGCCGGTGGCCATTGGGCTGATATTGGCGGCGACGTTTTTAGGTATGTTGATTGGAGGCTCAACTCTGGGGCGGCTGGCCGACATTATGGGGCGGCGTCCGGTGATGATTCTTAATATGTGCATGATAGCTGTTTTTGCCATTCTTTCCGGCTTTGTCGGAAATGCCAGTGAGTTAATTATCATGCGGCTGCTGATGGGCATCGGAATAGGTGCCGGCTATCCGATTGGTTCAACGTATGTCGCGGATGTCAGTGCAAACCGGGACCGTGGAGCCAAGATGACTTTGGCTTTTTGCGGTTGGGGCTTCGGGGCGCTGGCGTGCGGCCTGGTGGGCTGGCTTTTATTGTCCGTTGTCCCGGCGAATATCGGTTGGCGTTTAATGCTGGCATCCGGCGCGATTCCCGCCATCGTGGCCTTGGTGGTTATCCGTACCCGCTGCCTGCCCGAATCGCACTGCTGGAAAAGTTCTCAAGCCTTGGAACCGTTGCCCTTCCGTACATTATTCAGTCGCGGGTACCGGCGCACGACCGTGGCAGCGTTGTTACCGTGGTTTCTTATGGATTTGCCTGTTTATGGCATCGGGCTGCTGATACCAACGGTGCTCTTGCAATTGCACATTGGTGGTTCCAATACCGTGGTTATCAGCACCTGTGCGTTGTCCATATTTACCTTGCTGGGTTTCGTTGTGGCGTACTATACCATCGACCGTATTGGCCGCAGGCAACTTCAGATTATCGGCTTTCTGGGCATGGCTGCCTTGTTTGCCGTGTTGGCTCTGGCGGGTGCGGGAATTAATAAATTTGCACTTCTGGCGCTGTTCGCCGGAATCCAGATTTTTGTCAACGCCGGTCCGAATACCACAACGTGGATTGTTGCGGCGGAATTATTTCCCACGCGGTTGCGTGCCTCGGGTCAGGGCAGTGCCACAGCGTTTTCGCGAATTGGGGCGGCCTCCGGGGCCTTCTTTTTACCGGTTATCGACGCCAAAGCTGGGCTGGGGACGGCATTTACGGTAGTTGCGGTTGCCAGCGTACTTGCGGCTATAATCACAATGATCTATTTGCCGGAAACGGCGCGCTGTGCGTTAAAACATTAATCCGTTCTCGGTGTGTGCTGTAAGGAGTGTGAATGTATGACCAATACCATGACCAATGTTGAGCAGTCGGTGCGCAGTACCTACTCGTTAGCAGCACTGCAACGGCAGGAAAGCCTGTGCTGTCCGGTGACGTATGATCCGAAATATCTAAAAGTCATTCCACAGGAAGTGCTCGATCGTGATTACGGATGCGGAGACCCGTCGCAATTTATCCGCCCGGGTGACACGGTACTGGATTTGGGTTCTGGTGGTGGCAAAATTTGCTTTATTGCGGCCCAGGTAGTGGGCCCAACCGGGCGGGTGATCGGCGTGGACATGAATGATGACATGCTGGCACTGGCCATTCAGAGCAAGCCTGCGGTTTCCACGGCGCTTGGCTATGACAATATTGAATTCAGAAAGGCACTCATTCAGGATTTACAGTTGGACCTGTCGGATACCGAGGCGTTCCTGCGGAACCATCCGGTGGCCAGCATTCCGGAATTTCAGAGTTTGCAGGCGCATCAGGAGCAACAGCGTCGGCAACGGCCTCTGGTGGCGGACGAATCGGTGGATGTGATCGTATCCAATTGTGTGCTGAACCTGGTGCAACCGGGTGACAAGGCCCGCTTATTTGCGGAAATGTTCCGAGTATTGCGGATGGGCGGACGTGTGGCCATCAGTGATATTGTCAGTGATGAGGATGTTCCGCAGGAAGTGCAGAATGATCCGGAATTGTGGTCCGGATGTATCAGCGGTGCTTGGCGGGAAGATGCTTTTGCGGAGGCATTTGAGCGGGCGGGATTCTTTGGCATACAGTTGGCCAAGCGAGACTCTGTTCCCTGGCGAACCGTAAAGGGCATCGAATTTCGCAGCGTTACGATTGTGGCCCACAAGGGCAAGCAGGGGCCATGCCTGGAACGCAATCAGGCATTGATTTATGCCGGGCCTTGGAAACAGGTGGTGGACGATGACGGCCACGTATTTGTGCGGGGCAAGCGCATGGCGGTTTGCGACAAAACCTTCCGGATCATGACGCACAAGAACGGGCCGTATGCCAAGGACATATTCGGCATTGAGCCGCGTAAGGAAGTGCCCGTGACTGAAGCCAAGTCTTTTAGCTGCAAAGGTATTGCGTTTCGCGATCCAAGGCAGAGCAAGGGCTTGGATTACGACGCGACCATGGACGGATCATCCTCATGCACGACGGATGGTTGCTGTTGATGGACATCGCTTTTAATTGTTCGCCAAACGCGCGCCGTCGGCAGGCAAGAAAGGATCATTAAGTGAAATTATCAATTATCAATTCGCCAACGGCAAATCGTTTTGACCTGCGCCTGCGCGATGTTGGTGAGCGGGATTTTAAGGCAATAAGTATCCGCACAGTGCAGGTGAATGTGGGGTTAAAGTGCAATTTGGCCTGTCATCATTGCCATGTTGAATCCTCGCCCAAACGTACCGAGGAAATGACCTGGGAAACCATGGAACTGGTCTTGCAGGCTGCGAAAAAAGCCCGCGCCCACACGGTTGACATCACCGGCGGTGCGCCGGAAATGAATCCGAACTTCCGACGTTTTGTCGATGCGGCTCTGGCACAGGGGCATGAGGTAATGGTTCGCACCAATCTTACCATTATGCTGGAAGAGGGCTTTACCGATTTACCTGAATTTTATGCGCATCGCCATGTGCATCTGGTTGCTTCGCTGCCCTGTTATCTGGAAACCAACGTGGATCGGCAACGGGGCAAGCATGTTTATCAGGAAAGTGTTGACGTTATTCAACGTCTCAATGCCTTGGGTTATGGTATCCGCGAAGAACTTCCGTTGGACTTGGTGTATAACCCCGGCGGCCCATCGCTGCCCCCGGAGCAATCCGCCTTGGAAGCCGCGTACCGTAAGGAGTTGGGCACACATTTCGGTATACGCTTCACCCGGCTTTACACCATTACCAATTTGCCCATAGGCCGCTTCCAGCATGATTTACAGCGCCAGGGTTACGCGGAAAAATATCAGGACCTCCTGGAACGGACGTTTAATAAATCCACGCTCAATGAACTGATGTGTCGCCATCAATTGCATATCGGATGGGATGGCACAATGTATGACTGCGATTTTAATTATGCGCTTAAGCTCCCGGCCAACGCCGGACATATCCGGGATTTTGATCCCGCAACTTTTCTCACGCGTCGCGTTGTCACCGGTCCGCATTGCTTCGGTTGCACCGCGGGGGCAGGATCATCCTGCGGTGGCAGTCTGGTAGCCGAGGGCACAGAGGCTGTGAACCGTGCGCTCGACGCAGTGGGATAATACCGGAAAAATCTCAACGGCTTGTAAGAGTTTCCCGCGGCATGTGACTAAACTCGCGTACAGAATGTTGTTTTTGAAAAGCGGAAAATTTTTATGAGCCGAAACTCGACCACATCTGGGCGATTATCTCGTTGGGTGCAAATTGCATTGGTGCTGATCATCATCGGCTGCCTGATCGCCATTTTTCGCATTATTCCCGTGGGGCTGGGAATCGCCCGTTTACAGGGTTGGCTGGCCAGCCTCGGTGCGCGTGGAATCGCAGCTTATATCGTGATCTATATTGTGGCGACCGTGCTGTTGATACCCGGATCGGCTATTACGCTTCTGGCCGGCGTGTTATATGGGCCATGGTGGGGTACGCTGATTGTTTCCGTCGGAGCCACTTTGGGTGCAGCGGCGGCCTATTTGCTGGGGCGTTATGCGTTCCGCAGCGCCGTGGAAAAGACCACCGCGAAAACACCAAAATTTGCGGCCATTGACAAGGCGATTGGTAAAAATGGATGGAAGATTGTGGCGTTACTGCGGCTCTCTCCGGTGGTGCCGTTTAATTTGAGCAATTACTTCTTTGGATTAACGGCAATCCGCTTTCTTCCTTATGTACTGGTAAGTTGGATATGTATGTTGCCGGGAACACTTTTGTATGTTTATCTGGGTTATGCGGCCAGTCAGGCGGCGGGGGCGGGCGGAACAAAAGCCAACGGTTGGCTGCATTGGACACTTTTAAGCGTTGGCTTACTGCTGATTGTCGCGGTCAGTGTTTATATCACAAGGTTGGCCAAGCACGCTCTGGCCGCAGAATCAGGAGTTATCGAGATGAAAACACCGGCAGAAAACGAATCTCAAATGGTTGGTACACATTCTCGGCGTCCGATGATTCTGGCAATTGCGGCCCTGGTGATGCTTGGTTTAACGGCCTGCACATGGATCAATCGCGGGCCATTTGCGGGAATATTCGGGCCGCCACCGGTGAAGTTGGTCAACAAATTCAAAGCCAACCCAAATGGTCCGCAATTCAGCAATTCAATGTTTAATTCCGTGGTGGATAAATATGTCCACAAGGGTGGATGGGTGGATTACAAGGGCTTATCGACGCATCCGGAAAATCTTGATGCGTATATGGCCCAATTGGCCAAAGCGCCATTTGCAAAACTTGGCCGGAACAACAAGTTGGCGTTGCTGATTAACGCCTACAATGCGTTCACCTTGCGTCTAATATTGAATCACGATCCGCATATTCAATCCATTCGTGATATTCCATCGGCCAAGCGCTGGGATTATGTGCATTGGAATATCGGCGGTAGGCTGTACAGTCTGGATCAAATCGAACTCATGCTTCGCAGTGATTTCGGCGATCCGCGCATTCACTTTGCCATTAACTGTGCTTCCATCGGGTGTCCACCGCTGCGTCAACAGGCGTATGAAGCCGCAACAGTCAATGCCCAGCTTCAAAGCCAGGCGGAATTGGTGAACAACAATCCGCGTTGGGTGAGATTTTCCCGCGATGGAAAAACACTGCACCTTACCATGTTGTACAGCTGGTACAGCGGCGATTTCAGTCAGGCCGCAGGCTCGGTTCTCAAGTTCGTCGCACGCTTCAATAAGCGTGTAGCGGCAGATTTGGCCGCCGGTAATCCGCCCTCGGTAACATTCAAAAACTACAGTTGGAAACTTGATAGTCTTCAAAATCGTCCGTGAGGAAGGAATTTATACCGTGGATAATACGAAAGAATATTTAATCCCGGCACTGGAACCATTGGATCAATATAACCGTGAATTGGCGGCCAATGTGCATCCCTCGGGCTGGCGCAATCCGGAACCCAAGGCACAGTATGATCTGGTGGTCATCGGTGCGGGAACGGCGGGACTGGTCGCCGCCGCCGGTGCGGCCGGGCTTGGTGCCAAAGTCGCCCTGATTGAAAAAGATTTAATGGGCGGCGATTGTTTGAATGTGGGTTGCGTGCCGTCCAAGGCGCTGATTCGCGCCGCCCGCACCCATGCTGAAGCGCGCGACGGTGGCCAGTTCGGGGTTGTGTTTGATGGACACATTGAATCCAATTTCCCCGCGGTGATGGAACGCATGCGCCGCTTGAGGGCGGGGATAAGTCATCACGATTCGGCCCGGCGATTTCGTGAATTGGGTATTGACGTATTTATCGGCAAAGGTGTGTTTCATGACGATCGGTCGATACGTGTTGGTATGCATCGGCTACATTTTGCCAAGGCGGTTATTGCCACTGGAGCCAGAGCGGTTGAACTGCCCATACCGGGGATCAGTGAAGCCGGCTACGTAACCAATGAAACCGTGTTTTCGCTGACAACTTTACCGCAACGACTCGCGGTAATAGGCGCTGGGCCTGTTGGTTGCGAATTAGCTCAGGCATTTGCCCGATTCGGTTCCAAGGTGACGCTGTTAGAACAGGGAAAACAATTGTTGCCGCGGGAAGATCGCGAGGCGGCGAAAATCGTTGAACAGGCCCTGTTGCGCGACGGCGTGCTGATAAACTGCTGCTGCAAAATTAAGGGGATATCGCGGGAAGGTTCCGAGAAAATCATTGCATTGCAGGGTCCTGACAAATCCAGCAGTCTGCGTGTTGACGAAATACTCATCGGCGTTGGCCGGGCACCCAATGTGGATGGTCTGAATCTGGAAGCCGCAGGTGTGCAATTTGACCGGCGCACGGGTGTGAAAGTTGATGATCACCTCCGAACAACAAATCGGCGGATATTTGCCGCGGGTGATATATGCTTCCCCTACAAATTCACCCACACCGCCGACGCGATGGCGCGCATCGTCATTCAGAATGCGTTATTTTTTGGAAGAAAAAAAGCCAGCTCGCTGATTATCCCATGGTGTACCTATACCGATCCGGAAATTGCGCATGTCGGGCTGTACCCGGCCGAGGCGGACGCCCGCGGAATTGCCATGGAGACTATCATGGTTCGCCTTGATGAGGTAGACCGTGCCATTTTGGATTCCCAAAGCGAGGGATTTCTCAAGGTGCATGTGCAGAAGAAATCCGGACGCATTCTTGGTGCCACAATAGTGGCAAGTCATGCCGGAGACATGATTTCAGAGCTGACCGTCGCGATCAGCGCCGGTATAAGCCTGGGTAAATTGGGATCGGTGATTCATCCGTATCCCACACAGGCAGAAGTCATCAAGCGCGCCGGTGATATGTTCAATCGCCGGCGGCTTACGCCTCTGGCCAAGAAAGTCTTGGCCCTGCTGCTAAAATTTAACCGGCAGTGAACCAAACACAACGCTGTATTTCGCGAAATATCACTAAAATATGGAGCAATAAAACGGCGAAAGAAAGGATAAGTTATGTTACCGCGGTGTAGGGAAATGCTTTTTGTGGCCAGTTTGGCGGCGCTGGCCGCCGTGGCGGGTGATGTCAAGCCCGGCGCGGCCCAGACTGTTGGGCTGTTGGACTTTAACACTGCTAACCTATCGACAATCGAAGCCGATGATATCCCCGCGTTGCCGCCCGCTTCATCGCGATACTTCTTTAATCTGCTGGATCATCGCAGTAAATACGCCACCGGATTTTTCCCCGGTGGAATCGTGGCCGCCGCCATGCCCGCCCAGCGCGAAATCGCCGAAACCTGGTACCATTATCAGCGCCCCGGTTTACAAGACGACCTGTTTTACAATGAAGTTAAATGGGGTATCGATCAATGGACGTTCTCGTTTGAGGCACCCTGGCAGCATGAACATGTGGATGGCTCCACGCCGGGATCATCGCGAAATTTGGATGGCTTTAATAATTTTGCCATTTCCTTCCGTTCTCCGGTATACCAATATGTCTCTAAAAGTGGATTCTGGGATTACTCCCTGGTGCCGGATATTGAAGTTGACGCGCCCAGCGGCTCCGCCACAAGCACCGGGACCGTTCTATACCCCCAGGTGTATCAGCTATTGGGGATTGGTAATCATCTAAGCTTGCAGGGAAGCTTCGGCACCGCCTTTCTCACAGGGTCACAACTGGGCGGGCAAAAAGAAATTAACTGGAGCGCCATTATCGGCTACAACCTCTACCATAAAAATCTCCCAATCCCCGGGATTGCCGATATCACGCCGATTATGGAAATTGTTGGATCGGATCCAATCTCCGGTTCCAACGTCGGGCAACAGGCCATCAGCATAGACTTTGGAGCGGAGATTAATCCCATGCCCAAATGGGGATATCTCACGCCATATTTCGGATTCGCGGCGGGACCCGCGTTGACGCGCGCGGCCCGCGCGGGTGGTGATTGGGTTTTATCAGCTTACATTGCGTTCGCCCTGCCATGAAGCGGGCAAGCATTGGAGCATTGGGCGACAATCGAACTAGTCCCTAAACCAGCGTGATATTTTTCGACAGGCCGGTGAATTTTTTAAAAATGAACTGAAACGCTCTGCTTTT
>DAHVEJ010000187.1 GCA_027313145.1 Phycisphaerales bacterium
CCACCACCACCACCACCGCCGCCACCTCCACCTCCACCGCCGCCGCCACCGCCGGGTCCATGTCCGCAGTGCAAGTGCCAGTTGGGCAATGGCGGGAATAATCCATTTCCCGGTTTAGGCTCCAGCGGTCTGGCGGCGACGTACGCCACAAATTCTCCCTCGGTGAGTCTGAACAGTGGGCTTCTGACGTTCAGCATGAATCTCTTGCAGGTCGCGGCGTTGGGCCAGGGGGCTTGGGGCCTGAGTTTGGCGTATCTGCCGGGAAACGACTCGGTTGTCGGAATTGGGTTCAACTTTTCGCAGGGGGCCCTGCTCACAGCCACATCCGGAGGCGTTCAAATCACCAGCGCTACTGGCGCGGTTGAAATGTTTACCGCCCTGGGCAGCGGTCAATACTCCTCGGCCGGCAACAATACCGTCGCCACGCTGGTGCGTCATAATATCGGTTTAGCCACGGAGACCTTCACGCTCACCGATGGCAGCGGCACGGTCGCCACTTATTCCGGCATCAACTCCCTGATCCCGGTACCCGGACGATTGACCGCCTTGGCGGATCGTTATGGCAATGCACAATCGTTTACCTGGGTCCTTACTGCCGGCGTTGCGCAACTGACCGCCGCGACCGACGGCTTTGGCCGTACCACAACGTATGCCTACTACGGCTCGGAATTCAATTATAACCTTCAACAGGTGACCGATTACCTGGGCCGGCAGGCGAATTTTCAATTTGACTCCCTTGGCCACCTGATCGCAGCGGTGCTGCCAAGCATCAACAAGGCCGTAGCGGGCAACAGCTTTCCGGGCGGCACGGCCTATGTCTTCCAGTACGATGTCAATAATCCGCGGACGCAGCGGCAGAACGATTTAATCGCGATCTGGTATCCCAACGAAGTGCAGCCCTACTTAAATGCCGTTCCCGGAAGCCCGGGCTTCCGCACCGTGGACACCGCCTCGGTATACGCCAATGCCGCGGCACGCTACCAGATCGCCTACGGCCAAGACCCCACCGACGCCGATATGTGGGGTCGCGTCATCAGTGTCACTGCCGGCGGCGGTGCCACCGGTGCCGGCGGGACCGCCAGCTATATTTATACCTCCAACCCTGCGGACCTGCCCACCAACATCACCAATCCCAACGACCCCATTGTATTCCGCGCGATCGCCACAGACCGCAACGGCAATCAAAGCACCTATGATTTCAACAGTCATTCCATGCCCGTGCGGATTGAGCAACTGCCCACGCGCAATAAACTCACCGTCAACAACACGTCATTCCAGGCCCCCAGTTGGGTGACGTGGAACGTGTATGGATCGAACAACCTTGTGGTGGCAACCATTTATCCCGAAGGCAACAGTGTCCAGTACACCTATGAAAACGGCACGGTGCCGAATCTGGGCACGCCCAACAACTTTTATGCCCCGCGCGTGGGGTTGCTGCTGACTGAAACCCATTTGCCGGGCAACAATTACAGCGTGCCGGCCTCCCGTGCCGGCAGCGGCGGCCAGACGCAACTGGTCAGGCGTTACTTCTACGACCCGATATTCAACCAGCAGTGTGCCGTGATCGAGGAACGCGGCAACCCGATTGCCGTCAACAGCGGCGTCAATGTCTACTACACGCCCCAGAACGGCACGGCCGCCCCGACCGACGCCAACCGTTCCGCCTATGCCACGATCATCTATTTTGATTATCAGAAGAATCAGACCGCCACGATTACAAATAATGCGCAACTTCAAAGCCTACTGGGTCTGACGGCCACGCAAATCCAGACATTGATAACCTATGTCAACAGCCAGATGACCAACACCACCGGCACCGGCGGCATCCCGGCGGGCTTTCAGACCAACCTGGGCGATATCAACGGCGACGGCACGGGTAATGGCACCGGCGGCGTGGGGCCGCAGCAATCTACCGCCTCCCCCATGCTGGGCAACATGGTCAAAATCCAGCATCCTTCGGCCACCGTCATCGGTTCAAGCAGCATCACCACCCAAACCCGCATTGAATTATTCACGGTCAACACCCGCGGTCAGACCACCACCCATACCGATGGCGAAGGCAATATCACCATTTATGTGCGTTATCCCGAAAATGATCCCAACGGCGACGGTACGATCAATCCCGCCATGTCCAGCCAACAATATGGTCAACTGCGCGAAGTGCATGTGGACGCCGATCCCAACGATGTCATGAGCCTGGTGGGCGCTTCGGGCGACTTGATCTCGTTTAACCAGTCCAGCCTGATCACCCGCACCAACACACCCGGCACATATCAGAATCTGATCACAGGCTTTGAAGGCGACAATCCCGCCTCCGCCGGCTGCGTGACCTGTGCCTATGACCCCCTGGGCCATCCCACCGCCGTCACAGATCCGCGCGGCTTTACCACCGTAACGGAACGCAACGAAGTGGGCGGGATTTACCGTGTCATAAGTCCCGCACCCTATAACTTCACCACAGAACTCTATTTTGACGCCAACGGGAATGTCACCCGCACCGATAAACAGGATCAGCAGGTGCAGTTCGATTCCACCGATCCCACCAGCCCGGATTATGGCCAATTCACTCCCACCGGCAGCGGCTCTACCGCCCATGCCCCCATGACCGCCGGGCCGGGCGGCACTCTGCGGCCGGGATGGTTTACCAACCTTTACACTTACAACATTCTGGACTGGAAAACCCAGGATGATATTGATGCCACCGGTTCCAATCCCTCCAGTTTAACCACCACCTACAGCTTTGACCCCAACGGCAACACTATCACAATCACCAAACCGGAAGGCAACATTGTTGAATACGATTATGATGAACGCAACATCCGCATCGCCCAGAGAGTCGGGTATACCGCCATCAATCCATCCGTCGCCGCGATCACCATTTACATTACGGATAACAACGGCAACTCTCTGGCCGTCATCGGCCCGGCGGACAGGGGCACGGTCAATAATTCTCTCACCGCGACCATCGCCGACGCCTTCAGCGATGGAACCAGTCTGGTGCATACCGGCGACTGGTCGCTGATGAACACCATCGACGGTTTTAATCGCGTCACGCAGGCGATGGATGCGGTGGGCGGCTATACGGCCTTCACCTATGATCCCGGCAGCCGACCCATTGAAACAGACCGTTACGGTACTATCGGCGGCATTACTCCCACTGATCGCACCGGCGCGGGGAATCAACTGCTGTCCACCCGGATCGCCCGCTTTGATGAAGCAGGCCGGAGATATGAAAGCCAGAATAATGTCTTGATCGCCGCAACCGTCGCCTTGCCATCGGGACGGACTGTTACCCATACCGGGGGAGGATTAGCCAGTAATTCCACCGCCAATAATCACAATCAGACGGTGACCTTAACCACCGGCGGCCAGAGTTATGTGCTGACCCGCACCGTCTATGACCGCGCGGACAGAAATATTCAGAGCCTTGGCGACAACACGGCAGTGAGCACCACCGCCTATGATGGGGCCAACCGACCGATTCTGACCACCGATGCCTTGAACAACACAACAGCTATCCAATATGACGGCAATTCCAATCCCACGCAGATAACCCGCACGGAATATGCCACCATCACCGCCCCGGCCACGGCTGTGGAAACCTTCCGGTCGGCGACATTCTATGATGGCCTCAATAAACCCATTGCCGCAGCGATGCAAGGTGCCGATGGCAGCTTTACCACCAATCTAACGCAAATATCCTACAGCAATCAGGGTTCACAACCGGCCACCATGTTTACCCTGACCGGTTATGACAGCCGAGGCAACAAGACCGTGGCGGTGGATGCCAAGGGCAATTCGGTATTGCAAATATTCGACGGTGCCTCGCGCCCACTTGAATCACAACAGCTTATGCGGCAAAATGGTTTAGGTAATCAAGGCCCAGCCGCGAATAGCACCTTCCTGTCCGCCGGCCGGGGCCTGATTCGTACGCAGACGCTTTTTGACGGCAATTCGCGGATGTTCCAGATGACTGACGATCGCGGGGCAACCACCGATTATACCTTCGATACCTTGGACCGGCAGGTGACGTTGGTCTATGCCGACGGGTCCACAAAAATCAACGTTTACAACACGGCCTCCAATATGGTCACCTACATCGACGAGAACGGCTCGGTATTCAATAACACCTGGGATTGCGTGGGAAGAAAGACCAATGTCGCCATCGTACCGGCCACTGGCGTCGGCGGCACCACCAGCCAGACGTTCCAATACAATGGTTTAAACCAGACCACGTTTGCCAGAGATACCGCCAACAGCGCCAATGCCGATGTCACACTGGTCTATGATTCGCTAAGCAGAACTCTCGAAGAAGCCCAAACCTACGGCGGCAACACCCGGTATGTGACCAACATAGCGTTTACTTCCACACCAGGCACACAGTTTGACTATCCGAATAACCGCCTGGTCAACAGCAGTTATGATGTGCTGTACCGCCGCAACCAACTGATTGAGCAGGCCACCAGTGCGGTCATTGCCGCATGGCAGTTCTATGGCCCGAATAGAATCGCGGAAGTGATGCTGGGTAATGGACTGGTGCAGACGATGCTCAATAACGCGCGAACAAACAGTGCCGTGCAAAGCCCCAGTCCAACCAATCCCTCTTGGGGAGATAACACCACCGACCGTCTGGGTTACGATGGCGCGGGGCGCAGCATCACCAAGCGCTACTTAAGCAGCACACTGAATTCCCAGAACGGCTACGCCAACACCACAGCGTGGGTCGGCAGCACCACCGCGTATGATCGCGCCGGCAACAAGTTCTATGAACGGGCCTTGCAGGCGGAGGAACGGGATAATCTGTACCAGCCGGTGGATAACAATGACAACATCGCTTCGCCGATTCCCGGTTATGACAGCCTGAACAGGTTATTGCAATATCAGCGGGGTACATTAAGCAGCACCGGCGGGTATCAGAATGCCGGAGGCGGCAACGTAAACACGGCGATTGCGTTACCCAACACCGATGCACAGGCAGCTTGGAATCTCGACGGCCTGGGCAACTGGCGCTCGCTGACCACCACGCCGGTGGGAGGCCTCCAGGGAACCCAACTGCGTAACCACAACTATCTCAACCAGATCACGAATTTCGGTGGGCTGCCATTCGCCTATGACGGTGCCCCCGGTGCCTCTAACGGCAATCTGGCCAATGACACGATTCGCAATTACCAGTTTGACGCTCTGAATCGACTGGTCCAGGTCAATCACTTTACCTCCACCGGCACGCTTCTGGGCAATTATGTCTACGACGCCTTCAATCGTAGAATTCGCAAGACTATCTCCAACGGCGGCCTGTTCGGCAACATACCCAACGGCACGACAGATTATCTCTGGCAGGGCTGGCAAACTGTGGAAGAAAGAAATCCCTTCGGCGGATCAGGCTCCACCGATACGCCGATAAAACAGTACGTGTGGGGAACTTATATTGATGAGCTGATCCAACTTACAACCCTGACCACGCTGGGGCCGCAAAGCCTGCCTGCCGGAGCGTATTACCTGCTGCAGGATTTATTATACCGCGCGGTGGCGCTGACGAATTCCTCAGGCGCGGTTGTGGAGGCTTATGATACCGACGCCTACGGCCAGACGATCATTTTCACCGCACCCGGCACCGATGGGGTCTGGTTCACCGATGACGATGTGCAGTCCAATTATGGCACCAACGACATCATCTTCTGCGGTTACCGCTACGATCCGGAAACGCGGCTGTATTACGTGCGTAATCGTATGTACGTGATGGACACCGGCGGTATATCGGTAGGCCGCTGGCTGCAACGCGATCCGATCGGGTATGCCGGCGGCGTGAATTTGTATGAGTATGTCGGCGCTAATCCTTTGCGCCGAGCGGATGCAACGGGGATGGGAAGCGTGCAGTCGGACATGGACAAGCTTTTAGAAATTCTCAGGGACAAGGGGTTCGACGCGGCCAAGGAGTACCTTACAGAATTGGCGAAGCGCTACGCAGAAACTGGTGTGGCCGATGAGTTAGAACAGGCAATTGAAGATCTTTCCAAGAACCCCGCCTTGAGTGCAGCAATGCGTGCGGCTCTCGCGACGGCGGCGGACGAGTTTGCCGCAGATGTGCTTTCCGCACTGAAAGGGGCTGGTGGCGCTGCAATCGGTGACATTCTCGGCATGCTGCAGGGTCTGACCAGCAAGCCTTGCATGCACCTGCTTGAGACAATTGCAGATGCCTTGGAAAAGGCGAAACGGGGCGACAACAGCGGCTGCCGTATGCTGAATTCCGGCAACAATAATGACGTTGGTAATTGCGCGGCCGCCATGCCAAGCCTCCAAGCCGCACGGCTGCCTGATGAGGTAAACAAGCTCGGTGCCGAATGTTACAGCATGGCGTGCCGGAGCAAAAAGGGGGGCAAGAAATGAGCCCCATCCGGCCTGCATGCACCCATCATGTTTTGTTGCACTTGGTTTGCCGTGTGTTGGCGTGGCTTGGTCTCGGATTGCTGTGCCTAGCCTTAAACACCGCAGGCGAAAATATCGCGGCCCACTCGGTGATGCGGCTGCCGGTGGCGGCTGTGTTCTTTCCCAGCGCGAATCTTGAGTGCACGGTCCCCGCATTTGTGCGCGACGGGAAAGTGGCCGTATGCGAGGACCGCTTCACTGGCCCCGGCTTTCTGAAAATGGGGGTGCAGTATCCTGTTAAGAAATTGAAGCCCGTCCCTGGGGGTAAGGTCTGGCGATTTGGGCTGTTTTCCGCCGTGTCGTCGGACGGCAGGTTTTTGGCCACAACCTTCCGGCGGACGAAGAATGGAGGGTGCGGCCTGTGTTTATGGAGCCTTGCCACACGCCAGCCTCTATGGGTGGAGCGCGACGCGGAACCATGGACACGTTTTGGCGTGGGCAGCCCGATTGCGTTTTCCTTGGCAAACCGTTACTTGGCCTATTTCGCTAAAAGCGACGGTATTGTCGTACGAGACTCGGGCACTGGAGCAAGGCACGCCACGCTTAATTTTCCAAAGGGAATTGCTCCGGGATACTCGTCGCAGAGGATAGCTTTCGCTGCCGACGGCCGAATAATAAGTGTAACACAGTTTCACATCGTGTGCTGGGATATCGCGACCGAAAAGGTGGCTTGGGTGCTTCCGCCGCCAACCGGACTCTCTGGCTTCTCCGGGTTCCGCGTTGCAGTGATCCGCAACGGAAAGGAGTTGGCGGTTGCGGCTTACCCGGCCGGAAAGCTGGCGGTGATAAGGAAACGGGCACCGGAAATCGCGTTGTATGATGTGAAAACAGGGAAGGCTCTTGGCGCTATTTCAGTGCCAGCCGTCGTTGGCAGAGGTGCGCGGAGAGCAACGAATTTTTCGTTGCTGACTGACATCGCGGCCTCTCAGGACGGCCGATATTTGATCGTCGCCGAAAATGGTGAGGGGCGTTTTCCACGCGGCGTGGCGCAGGTAGGGAGATTGGTGGTTGTTGGCCTCGCTGGTCACCGTATTATGTATGCTTCGGGGCTGCGCCAGGGCGGGCTATGGAGCGTCGCGATCTCTCCTGACGACAGCTTTGTTCTCGCGAGCGAGCCCACGCGATTATTGTTGTTCCGGATGCCGTGGCGATTATAATAATGGTGCTGTGCGGCGTCGTTGATCCGCCTGATTATCGGCGGACTGATTCCCATGATTGGCGGGGTAGATGTGATAAGGCCCAGCGAATTGTAGGATCGCTATTTTTTATGATAAGGCATGATCGGGCGGTTGGCAAACGGGTGTGATGACAACGGGTGTGATGACATGAAATTGGGCTTGACCAACAGGCCGTGAACGGTTGCAAAAGGAAATCAGTCTACGAAAATACCGAAGAACATCCATGTGCTATTCGTCGTCGGTTTTGGCCCAATCGTTCGTGACGCTGTCGCAAGCCGCAAGTTCTATTCCGAAGCGTTGGGACTTACGTTTAAAGAAGACACGAACGGCTATCTGCATACGGGCGACTTGAATGGCGTGAAGCATTTTGCATTGTGGCCGTTAGCGCAGGCGGCTGAGTCTTGCTTCGGCACGGATCAATGGCCCGACAATCTTCCGGTGCCGCAGGCATGGATCGAATTTGACGTGGAGAATATCGAAAGGGCCACCTCGGAACTGAGGTCGCAGGGCTACAAACTGCTGGTTGCGACGCAAAAGGAACCTTGGGGCCAGATCGTTACGCGGCTCCTAGGAGCCTGTCCAAGTAACCCGACTTTCCCACGGACATAATTTGCCAACGGCTTGACGTGTAGTCATATATATGATAATATATTTTATAGATTATAGCGTACCAGGAAGCGTCAGCGATGA
>DAHVEJ010000188.1 GCA_027313145.1 Phycisphaerales bacterium
GGCCTCTTGGCCCCCGCCCGAAGGGTTGGCCTTAAACCGGCCATCTGCGGCGTCGCGTCGGCTCAAGGGGTCTACGGACCCGGTTCTCGCCGCCGACTCCTTGCATCTGGCCGGTTTAAGGCCAATCAACCCGTAATTATGACCGGAACAGGGCACTAGCCTCCGCCTGGGCCTTGGATGATCCGCAGCATTGTTTATACTTCCGCCCCGAATTGCAGGGACATGGAGCGTTGCGACCCGGCGGTTTGCCGGCGAAATTGCGAGCGGCCGTTTGGTTGCGTGCCAGCAGCCCCATGATTTCCGCCGGAGCATGTCCCGCTTTAAGCAGTCGCGCCATTGTTTCCATGTAGGGTCGAATATGATGCAGAAAGTGTTTATAGCCGGCACAAAGATAATTCAATCCCGGTTCACCGTCGGGTGTAAGAATAAAGCGGTTTTTGGGGCACTCTCCATTGCAGGCAAATTTAACATCGCACCGGCGACAATATTCAGGCAACGTGGTCTCTTTATCACTTCCAAAGGTTTTTTGCTTGGGGGAATCAACAAGCCGTTCCAAAGGTGTATCGTTAATGTTTCCCAGGAAGTATTCCGGAGACACATAATGGTCGCAGGCGTAAAGGTCACCCGTATGCTCAATGGCTAAGGCCCGTCCACAGGTTTCACCAAACACACACAAGGCTGAACCGTACCCTGCCCAGATTCCCAGTTGGACATCAAAAGTCTGGATGTAAATACGTCCTACATCCCGGCGCACCCAAACGTCGAAAATGTCAGACAAAAATTTACCGAATTGCAGCGGTTCAACTGACCATGGGGCTACGGCATCCTGGGGTTGCAGAATGTTTAAAGGCCCACCCGTCGTCAGGGGGCCGGCTGCGCCGCCGATGCGTTCAACCAGCGGAATAAACTGCATATATCCGCTGCCATTCTCACGCAGAAATTCATAAACCTTGCGGGGTTCATAGGCCAGTTCGCGATGGACCACGGTTAGCGTGTTGAAGTCCACCTTGTATTCCTTAAGCAACTGCAAGCCGCGCCATACTTGGTCAAATGTCGGCTTGCCGGATCGCGTGACTCTATAGCGGTCATGCAATTCACGCGGCCCATCCAATGAAATGCCGACAAGAAAGTGATTCTCAGCAAGAAATCGGCACCAGGCCGGAGTAAGCAGAGTTCCATTGGTCTGAATAGCATTGCTGACGCGCTTTTCCGGTGGACAGAAGCGCTTTTGCAATTCAACCACACGCTCAAAGAATTCCATTCCAAGCAGTGTTGGCTCGCCCCCCTGCCAGGCGAACGGAATTTCGTCTCCCGGTTCCGCGGCAATATATTGACGCACGTAAGCTTCAAGTGTCTGATCGTTCATCCGGAAGTCAGAGGCTTTGTGATGTTCCGGAAACAGCGATTCTTTTTTCAGGTAAAAGCAATATTGACAATCCAAATTGCAGATCGGGCCAATCGGTTTGCTTAAAATATGAAATGGTCCGTTGGCAGTCATAAGCACCTAATCAATTCAGTCCCAGCAGCCAAGCAAAAGCAAAGCGTTTATCCCGGCTGCATTAAAGACTGACTTTATCGCATTCCTGATCGCTTAAGTGCTTGCTGGAATCAAACGGCCATACCTTCATCGCAGGTACAATCCGATGGAAAGATTGTATCGAACCCCACCGTCCGAGAGCAAATGCCTAACGCCTGTTTCTCGGTGGAAATGGCTCTTTTCCTGTGAATACAGGACATTACTTTCCGGTTATGCGCGATATGATGCCTATTTTGCGCCAAAAATGGCAACCAATCGTGTATGCTTACCACAATTATAATAAGGATAAGAAATCAGAGTTTTTTTAATTTACAACTCCTGACGCGGAGCCGCAGAAGAAGGACGTTTTCATGTTGACGCATACCACGATTGCCATTGGTTTGGTGCTGTACATTCTGGGAATGCTGGCGGCATCGCTATTCTGGATGCGACGGGTGGCCTCACCATCGGATTATCTGGTGGGCGGGCGAAGTTTTCCGTATTGGATTCTCACTGGTACAACAACGGCGGGGTGCATTGGTGCGGGCGTGATGGTCGGCGCATCGGGACTGGCGTACAGTCACGGTTGGGCCGGTGCCGCCTACCCGATCGGTCTGGGCCTGGGTACCGCAATCACGGGCTTACTTTTTGGCGTCATGCGGCGTTATAAATTCATGACTCTAAGTGAGGAAATAGCCTCTTATTACGACAATAATCGGATCGTTGTCGAATTTTCGAATGTGACTCTTTTTCTATCCCAATTGGGATGGCTGACGGCTCAAATTATTGGAGGCGCGGCGGTGCTTGGCGTGGTTACCAGCCTACCGCACGGCTGGTGCGTCCTGGCGACAACATTGGTCACAGCGATCATTGCGATTCCTGGAGGACTTAAAAGCGTTGTGTACACGGACTTTCTGCAGGCCATTATTTTACTGACGGGATTCACTTTTCTGGCCGGCTCGGCACTGCATCACACCGGTGGATTATCCGGCCTGCTGCGGGACGTTCCGCCGGACTACCGTTCATTTCTGGGAGTTGCCTCCTACGGCGGATGGAATATCGCCGGTTTGATCGTTACATTTGTGTTGGCAGTCATCGCAGATCCCGGAAGGCGATTAAGCATGTATGGGGCGCGTACGCAGCGCGGTGCCCGATGGGCGATGGTCACTGCGGGACTCATTGTCATCGCCTTTTCCAGCGTTATCGCAATTGTCGGCATGTACGCATATCACCTTGATCCTCACATGAAGAATCCGGATCAGGCGCTGCTATGGCTGGTAATGCGGGTGCTGCCTTCCTGGCTGGCCGCGTTTGTTGTCGTGGCTGTGGCGTCCGGAATTATCTCATGCGCCAACTACAACGTCATTGCATCAGGCTCATTTTTTGTTCGTCACATTTATCCTCTGGTGACCGGGCGTTATCCCAAGCGGCCACTTCCCGCGGTGCGACTGGCACTGGCCGGGGCCTTGCTGGTAGCGGGTTTTCTGGCCTATCATGCACGAACAATCGTACAATTTGTCATTGAATTTCTGCCCGTGACCATGAGCGGGCTGGCTATTATTATTCTCGTTGGCAGGTTCTCACGGCGCGGAACGTGGCAAGGTGCCGTCGCGGCCCTGATAACAACACCCATTGCCTCACTGGCGCTGATGCAACTGCCGACTTCTGATCCCATGTGGCGCAATCCAATGGTGCCGGCCATCGTGGGGGCATTGGCGCACCTGACGGTAAGCGCAGTAACACCGCCAAGCCGTCATAGCTTTGAGGAGATTGCAAACGAACTGGCACGCGATCGCCAGAATATCGAAACCAGCCCGTCAGGTATCGTCAAGCCTGCGATAATATCCTGTTGAGATCGAAACATGCGGCCTACCTACTTAGGCCGCACCGCCTTAACCATCGGTAGGCCTGTCGCATAATCCAGTTGGCGAGGCTCATATTGTTCGTTTTCGCGCTGCCGTGTCATGCCGGTGTAGTCCCACGTGGCAGCACGTGCATCGGTTCGCCAGGCACGACGCTCCCAATAGTATCCTCGGAACGGATCACGCGTGCTGTTCATCCAATCAAGCAGACGGTTGTGCAGTTGATCACGAATACTGCGATAAGCCGGGCTTTCTATAAGGTTGACCAGTTCGCACGCATCGCTTTCGAGATCATAAAGTTCATCGGAACTCAGCAGATTAATCACCAATTTGTGGCGTCCATCGCAAACGGCACGCATTGGTTGAAATCCACCAAACCCGTCATGATCCACTTCGTACCGACCAAATTCAATGAATACCTCGCGATTCCCCGCGATGGAAGGATCGCGGATTGTTGGCAACATGCTCTGTCCGTCCATATCTTGTGGTACGGGCAGGTCGAACGCGTCGAGAATTGTGGCACTAAGGCCAATGTGGGAAACAGGATGCCGACATACGACATTCCCGGGAGCGTGCTGCGGCCAGCGAATAATCAGCGGAACGCGAGCCACTTCATCGTAGGCCACAGGCCCCTTGTTTGTAATTTTGTGCGAATGCAACGCGTCGCCATGATCAGAGGTATAAATCAACAGAGCATCGGAGGCATGTTGTTGCACGGCGGTAAGCACCCTGCCGATCTGATGATCGACAAAAGAATTGCATCCCAGGTAATAGGCCAAGAGTTGTTGATCGTTTGCCGCGTCACCCTTCTCATGAGAAACACTCGACGCCCAGACACGCTGATGCTCCGGCTTATGCTCGAGTGTATCGGCGCAATTGGCCGTGCTCGGCCACTGATAATTTTTATACATTTGTGAGAACGGCTGCGGGCACAAAGACGGATGATGTGGCTCATCGTAAGAAACAACCAGGAAGAAATCTTTTCCGGCGTGCTGACGCAGAAAGTTTATTGCCCGGTCTGAACAGCGGTGCGCGTAGGTAAATTCGGATGAGAGGTTCGGCTGGTTATTGGTCATAATGTCACGAGATCGCAACCGGTCAGACTCCGAGAGCTCCTCGAGGTAACAGCGCATGTCATACCAGTATTGAGGGTCCCAACCGTCCGGGCATCGTCCCAGTCCGAAATAGTCGCTTCCGTCGAGATGCCATTTGCCTATATACCCACAATGCAATCCCTGGTCTCTCAATCGCTGGCCGATGGTTTTGATATTATCACCAAGTGCCATGTTGTTGGCCCAGGATCCATTGGAATGGGGCCAGATACCGGTGAATATGGCAGAACGAGCCGGCCCGCACACTGGCTGGCAGGTATAAGCTTTTTCAAAGCGCACCCCCTGACGCGACAACGCATCAAGGCATGGGGTCTTCATAGCAGGGTTGCCGTAGCAGCCCAGCATGTCAGTGCGCTGTGTATCAGTCAGGATTAAAATGACCTGTTTAGGTTTTTGCATGAAGATAGGCTCCCATAGTAAGGTTTTATACCGCTCAACGCCGTTCTGGGTTTTCTACCACAACTGCATAGACCGCATCAGGCGATGCCTCACGCGGAGAGGCAAGGTGTGTGGTATACGACGAGACTCGCCCCGACTGATGGCGAAATATTCCGGGTGACATCCCGGTCATGGCTTGAAACGCCAGAAGCATGCGGTTGCGATCCATAAATCTGGCCCGTAACGAGATAGCCTTGAGTGGCAAATCGGTTTCGCGCATAAGCTTCTTGGCCAACTCAACGCGCCAACGCAATATTTCCTCATGAATACCGTGCCCCAGATATTTTTTGAATTTTATTTCCAGCGAGCGTCGTGACGTGCCGGTGGCATTGACAATATCGGTCACGCGCAGGCGGCCATTGCTATGCGAGCGGATAATTCGGATAGCCGATACGACATCGGCATCGGATATCAGCAGCCGATCTGTAGATTCACGAACGGTGATCGCCGTTGGAGGAACCGTCAACAAGTGTCGGGTTTTGATCTGCCCGGATAACATCTGGTCCAGAAGCTTAGCGGCTTGATAGCCGATCAACTCAACGTTGTAGCGCACGCTTGAAAGAGGCGGATTGGCAAGAGTGCATACCAACTCGTTGTCGTCGGCACCCAAAACGGCAATATCATTGGGTACATGCAGATTTAAAACGCGGCAAGTGGACAATACCGCCAGAGCATACTCATCATGACTGCAGAAAATGGCCAATGGCCGCTGACGCCGGTCGAACTGTTTGAGCCAGTATCGTAATTTTGGAATCTCGCCGGTCCATTCAACCGGCTGGTTCTGGGAACTGGAAAAATCATGAAAAGCATTGACAAAGAGACTATCAACGGCATGGCCGTGTGCCTGGAGAACGCCTGCAAAACCCTCGTGACGCTGGTCGGAAAAAAACATATTGCCGGTGCCGACAAAGGCAAAATGCTGGTAGCCCTTCTTGAGAAAATATTTAGCCGCAGCCGCACCGACCTTTATGTCATCAGCCCCCACCCGCCCTCCGGGAGCTTGGGGTAGAAACCCACCCACATCGACCGATGGAATGTTGAGTCTCGCGATTACCTGGGCTATTTGCGGCATGCGAATCGCCCCTATAATGCCGTCGGGTCGCCGGCTTTTTATTACTTGAACCGCTTTTAATTCAGGTGAAACGCCCTGCCAAATCCAATGGTCAAAGCCGACAGCATACTGACGGATACCGGTAAGAATCCGCTGCGAATAGCCCGGTTTAAGACGAATCAAAAGCATGATGTTTCGACGGTTTAACATAACAATATTAATTCTCACCCGGCCATTATGCAGGCTTTCGTTCTCTACCGGCGAAACCTGCTCGCATTTTTGCGCCCTGCCACCTGTAACGCTTCATTGACTATAACGCTCATGGCATTATTCACCAAGACAAAATGATGCAACAGAATCTATGCCCAATGGGCGTATAGCGTCCTGATGAGACTAAAACTTTTCGGAAAAGCCTCAATAAATATGGACAAGGTCAACGTACTGGTATATCTCCGGCCTGAAAAATGGCTTGCGCGAAATGTCGCACTTTCTACGTCAATCGATGTTGTGCATAGGCTATAATAGTTTCTGCAGCCGTAGGCCAGGACGTGAAAGCAGAGGTTTTTTAGGCGCTCTAAAATGGGGCGCATCGGAATCGTTTTCCGAACACGCCACTTTTTCGACATCGTGCCTTGCGGCATTTTTTTGCCTCTGTTAAGGGACTGCTGCTTGTTCTTAAGGATTGCTCATAGCACCGATCGGTCAGGCGGCAGTTCCTTATTCTCAGTCATTTACATCAAGGCTTTTACAGGCAGGATCAATCCATGATGACACTTGCGGCAACGCTACGGCAAAACTTGTTACGGCACGAGTCGTTGGCTCGTAGCCCGACGTTACTTATGATCGCTTTTTGTATGCTCGTCGGAATTTTTGACCGCGTGCCTCGAGTGACAGGGCTGTCAATGGCTGGCGGCAAAACTGCCGCCGTCCCGGTTCGTTCGGTTCGACTGCTGGACAGCCGCTGGCGGCTGCAGACGATGCCGCACTTCACACTCTGGCCAGCCGGTGAAGTATTACAAACTAAGCATCTTTCCCAACTGCACTGCCCATGGCCCGATGGTGTGTGGAATTCAGTGCATTTGCCTGATGATTACGTGGTGGCCGGAAAATTCACCTACCACGGCAGAAAGTTCAACTATCAAGACGTGCACGCGACGCACGGCTACCTGCCGGTTTATCCAGCGTGGTATCACCGAATATTCAGCGTGCCGGTCACGGCCCGTGGTAAGACTATCTGGTTAAATTTCGGTGGGGTGTATCGGGATTCGGTGGTATTTATCAACGGCCAACTGGTGGGTCAGCATCCCAGCGGTTATACCGGCTTCCGGTACAACATCGGTAAGTTTCTGCATTACCGCCGGCCTAATACCTTGGCGGTGTTTGTGGATCCGCGGTTCGCGGAAGGCTGGTATTATGAGGGAGGAGGCATCTACCGCCATGTGCGATTGATCATTACGAATAAACTCCACGTGGCCCCATGGGGCACGTTTATCATCAGCAAAGTACCAGGGAAAATTCATTATGGTTCCCCTGCAGGGGATCAAGCGTCGGCCGAACTGACCATCCAGACGAAGGTGGACAACGCCCACCGGACAGGGCGACAGTTTGTTCTGAAATCCCAGATCATCAGCCCGGAAGGCAAAGTGCTGGCGACGATTTCGAGTAATGAACACTTGTCCCCCGACGGAACCAAGACGTTTATCCAACATGCCAGCATAAGAAATGCCGCGTTATGGTCATTAAAGCATTGTAATTTATATCATCTGGCCACGCGTTTGGAGATCAACGGCGTGGCGGTGGATGCCAAGCGCACCACCTTCGGCATACGCACGCTACGTTTTGATCCGAGTCATGGTTTATTCCTGGACGGCAAACACGTGGAAATTAAGGGTACTTGTAATCACCAGGATTTTCCGGCGGTGGGCATTGGCGTACCAGATAATCTCTGGCGATGGCGGATTGCCAAGCTACAGGCGATGGGGTCCAATGCGTATCGGACGGCACATAATCCGCTGGCCTCAGCGTTCTACCGTGCCTGCGACCACATGGGGATGCTGGTGATGGATGAAAACCGGCATCTAGGAGACGTTTACACCCCCAAAACCCAAATGGGTGCAGCTTATTCCAATCTTTCCGACCTTCAATGGATGATTCTCGCGCAGCGCAATGACCCATGTGTGATATTCTGGTCGATGTGCAATGAGGAAAATCAACTGGAAGGTACGCGCGAAGGAGCCAGAATTTTTGGTGCGATGATGCACCTGGTTCACCGTCTGGACCCCACTCGTCCGGTCACCTGCGCCATGAAC
>DAHVEJ010000189.1 GCA_027313145.1 Phycisphaerales bacterium
GTTCTCGCCGCCGACTCCTTGCATCTGGCCGGTTTAAGGCCAATCAACCCGTAATTATGGCTGGAACAGGGCACTAGTTATTGCATAATTCCTTAAAATAGCCACGTCCACGTTTGTCACTGGTGGGACTGGCGATGGTCGTTCGCCTCCGGCTTGCGCATAAGTGAACCGTCAGCACTTTTAGTTCGCAGGTAAACCGCTTACGCCAAATTCACGGGCATAATAACATACAGAAAGTTGGGGCCCGCGCGAAGCAGCCCCGGCTTGGCTGCGGATTTGAGTTCCAGCGTAACTTCGTCCGTGGGGGCCACTTTCAAAGCGTCGAGAAGATATTGCGGATTAAAGCCTACATCCAGCGAATCACCGGAAAATTCAATCGGCATTTCCACCTTGGCTTCGCCTACATCAGGCGAGCGGCCGGAAATAGTCAGTACTTTCGCCGCAAAATTCAGTCTTACCGACCGCGAATCGTCATTGGTCAACAACGCGGCGCGGCGTACCGCGCTTTGCAACCGATCCCGATTCAAGCTGGTCTTACGGTCGCAATCTTTGGGAATCACATCCTGATATGGAGGAAATGCACCCTCCACCAGCAAAGCGCTGAATGTGGCGCTGGGCTGCGCAGCCGCCCTCGGCTTGTCTCCATCGGGCGGCACTTCGGCTGGAATGATGCGCCCGAAAATTTTGTTCTCGCGGAATTGCAATTCAACGGAACTTTCCCGGGTGGTCAGCAACCGTTCAAGCAATACCAGCGCCTTGATTGGCACCACTGCGGATACATCTTTGCTCTCGCCGCCGTGGGTTTCATCACGGGTTTGGGACAACCGATGGCCATCGGTAGCCACGAGAGACAATTTTTTACCCTTGCGTTCAAACAACACGCCATTAATGGCGTAGCGGCTCATTTCCCGCGCGGCCGCGAAGCGTGTACGATCAAGCATGTCTTTCAACGCGCCGGCGGTGATGGAAAAATCCGGTTCGCCTTCAAAGCCGCTGACCGGGGGGAACTCTTCGGGATTAAATCCCAGAAGTGTAAAAGTGCTGTCCGAACCTTTGATCGTCGCTTTTTCGCCTTCCGTATCCAGTGTAATGGTTTCATCCGGCGAGTTATTGACAATTTCGCTTAGTTTTCCCGCCGGCAGAAGAACGGTGCCTTCCTGGCTTATTTCCACCTGGGAAATCGTGGTCTCCAAGGTCATTTCCAGATCGGTTGTGACCAGCCGAACCGCTTTGTCCCGGCCATTGGACACGGTGCTGATCCGCACGCATGACAGGACCGGTTTGGGTGAACGCGTGGGCACCACGCTGCAGGCTAAGGCGAGTACTTCAACGAGAGCTTGACGATGCACGATGGCTTTCATGCTTTTATTTCCTGGTAAAGGGTTCTCACTATTCAACATTCCATCGCGGCCGCCGGAAATTTCCGGTCGACCGTGTAAAACGATTATCCGGAATAGTAATATCTATCGGCCAAAACAACAACACCATGCCGCCAACCATGCCGCCACGCCCCCATGCCGCCACGCCCCCATGCCGCCACGCCCCCATGCCGCCACGCCCCCATGCCGCCATGCAACCATGCCGCGAAGTGCTGCAAACAGTAAAGTAACAAGAGCCGACGCAATGAATCGCCAAAAGTTTTCCCGGCTTTCACGACAGTGGCCGGGCGATGGTTTGTGAACGCAGATAATCCTGGAACGTCTCAGGGCTGTTTACGCCGCCGCCCATGCCGCTTAAATTGGCCCCGCCATACGGCAGGCCATACGCGAATACATTGTGCGCGTTGATCCAGCTATTGCCGGCAACCATCCGCTCCGCCACACGGTTGGCGCGTTGCAAATCCCGGCTCCACACACTGTTGGCCAATCCGTAAGACAGGCTATTGACCTGCTTAATCGCAGAATCTTCATCACGGAATTTTAAGGCGTAGGCGCTAGGACCGAAGATTTCTTCACGGCAGCATACATTGTCACTTGAACCGGTCAGAAGACTGGGGCTGACGTAATATCCGCCTTCATGCCCACTGATCCGCAGCGTCTGCGGCTCGAGAATGGCCACAGCGCCCTGCTTTTTTCCGTTTTCCACATACCGATTCACCCGCTCTAACTGGACTTTACTTACCAGCGGCCCCATTTGTGTGTTGCGATCAAGGGCCGGGCCGATGCGTGTGTTTTTCAGAATTTCCACAGCTTTGCTTAACAGTTGGTCATGAATTCTCTCATGGATAATCCAGCGTGTGGCTGTGCAGCATACCTGACCGGTATTGAGCGTAATGGCCGCCGCAAGCTGTTGGGCCGTTGCATCTATGTCCACGTCATCAAAAATAACCGCGGCTCCCTTGCCGCCAAGTTCCAGCTTGCAGGGCACCAAATTCCGCCCGCAGGTTTCGCCGATAATTTTGCCCACCGTCGGCGAGCCTGTAAAAGACATGCGTTTGATCAATGGATGGCCAGTGAGCATGGCTCCCGCCTGGGATCCCGTGCCGTTGACCACGTTGATCACGCCCGCCGGAAAGCCGACTTCCGCCGCCAATTTGCATACATACAGCGTACTTAACGGCGTCACTTCCGACGGTTTAACTACGACCGTATTGCCCGCAGCTAACGCGGGCATGATGCCCCAGATCAGCAGGTCATAAGGAAAATTCCATGGAAAGATAAAGCCACAGGCACCGTAAGGCACCCGATGGATGCGTGCTTCAATATGTTTGACTGCCAAGGGAATATCGTAATGCGCATGCAAGGCCAGATCGGCAAAGTAGCGTATGCCCTCAACGCCGAATGGAATGTCAAACGCTTCGCTATTAACGATGGCCTTGCCCACATCGAGAGATTCCAATTGAGCTAAATCTCCAGCATGTTTCTCAATGCTGTCCGCCAATCGGTGCAGCAGCACGCTACGCTGATTAGCCGGCGTCGCAGCCCAGGCTGGGAAAGCTTCATGCGCGGCATTAGCGGCGGCATCCACCTCATGGGCGGACGCCATGGCAACTTGCGCAATCACTGTGCCATCCGATGGGTTAATCACCTTGTCCATAGCGCCATCGGTACTAAGCAACCACTTGCCGCCGATGTAATGCGCTAATGGCTCATTGAGAAACGCTGTGACATTGCCGTTAAGTTTTTCCGCCATGATGATGATCTCCTATGCTTGATCGTGGCGCGGACCTGTCCGCTGCACCTGCACTTTAATCGTTTGACCGAAGATTATAAAGCGAAATTAAGCAAAAAACTTCGTCATGAATATAATTTGTCCTGGCTGTCGTCAGTTGCGTCTGTATCGCTCAATGCCGAGGCCTGTGACGGATTGAACAGAAAAAGGGTTTCTTTATGAAAATGCCCGCACCTGCTGAATTATTTATAGCGGCCATCGTCGCGGTAACCCTGCTGATGGGCGGTTGCGCTTCCAAGCATTCCCGTAAAACCCAAAGCTCAGCAACGCAACCGGGCATCACCTACACCTACCATCTGCGTGGCATTGTCAAAGCGTTGCCGGTACCGGGGGAGTCACCGGAATCTGTTTCAATTAAAGTACCGCCGATTGCCCATTGGGTTGGTATGAGCGGAAAAATTGAACCCATGATGGCCATGACCATGCCGTATCAGTTGGCAACCGGGGTAACACTTCATGGTATTGCCACAGGTGACAAAATCGCGTTTACCTATAAAGTGAATTGGAAAATCGACCGAATGGTCATCACCCGCATCAAGAAATTGCCCGCCTTGACTGTTATAAATTTTTCAATGCCTGCGGATGCTCGAACGATGGGGGCCAATAAGCCTGTTCAATAATCAGTCGCGAAGCTATTTTTTCCGACAACTCTAATTTTGCGGATCTGATACAGTACTTATCTCTTTTTCAGCGATGGCGGAGGGGCAAATACCCAGATCCGCGTTCCCCCTATGTTACTGGTAGAAGTTCATCAGTCCCAGCCATGAGTAGCCGACATGCATCTGACCAAGATTTTTCCAGCTCACTGATCCGTCGTTATAGAGCGTGTTGCCGCCATCCGGCTGTCCGCCGGCGGACAAGCTGTGATTAGAGGCCGGCAAAGGTCCCGGCCAAGTCCAGTTGCCCGCCAGATTAACCGTAAGATCACTGGCCAGCACGGTGGAACTGGAATCCTCCGGTGTTTGCGTAAATTGAATGGGGTTGAAATTCGCCGGACTTCCGCCGAACTGCGATTGCCGAATCTGGTAGTAATAGCAGTAGCCATACGCTACGCTGCCCCAGTTAATTGTCCCGCCCTTTTTAACCAGCGTCGGCAGGTATTGCCCGTTTACGCTGCAATAGGGGCCGTAGTAACCCGGCTGGGGGCAATAGAACATTGTGGGATTATCAATCATTTGTGTCGTGTACAGCAAACCCAGGCCCGCCGGTGCCGCTTGTCCGTTCTGCTGCTGCCCGTTGGTCATTGCAAGAAACGGTAGTCCAAAGCCGGTTTTGGCCAGCGCGGAATTAGAGGGATACTGATTGTTATTATTCGCGGCATAAATCAATATGGCCTGCCCAATGGATCGCAAATTTGTCGCGCACTGTACGCGCTGGGCCAGGCCCCGTGCCCGGCTTAAAGCCGGCAGCAGCAGCGAAATCATCAGGGCGATGATCGTCAAGACCACCAGCAGCTCAATGAGTGTAAAGCCGCGACGATTGTGAAACGTGTTATTGTTATGACCGTACAACATATACCCTGGCTCCCGAAATACCGCCGAAGCGGCTAAGAACACTGTTCAAAACGCTGCAAAGCGATCGAACACACAAAACTACGTCAAACCAAAGTTCTTACCGCGCTGGCTGATAGGACGCTTGGCGATAAGTCACTGCCTGATCGATCTGATTCTCTCAAGCACTGGCAATATGTATCGGCATAAGCCCGAAGAATCTTTGGTGATTTATGCCAGTTAATTCAAGAGATTTCTCGGCTCCCATAAAAGCGGTTTTGTCGGGTAAAATTCAAGCATTGCGGCCTGTCAATCGTCATTTACAGGCTTGACAGCGCTGGGAGCCTGTCCGAGTAATGGCCGGGATTGCGATGGGCGTTTTGAAACTTTTCGGTGCCTATTGGCGTATAACTAAAGCTTGCGGTACGATAACAATACTGGTTTGGACGTACTGAACCATGACCCTTTACAGGAGATTCGCGTGACGCGACAGAACCTCATTGGAAAACTCTTATTGGCGGCCGGATTGGCGGTTGGAATCTCTATGGGTGTCATCGCCGGAAATATTTCCGCCGCGGTAACGCTTCCCACCACACCCTCCACGGGACTTAAACCGGTAAAAGCACATTTACCTGTGCTGAATCAGGATGTGCTCATGCCGCGATCCCCGGCTCCGGGCAATCCGGCGGTGGCCATGGTCAACGGTGTGGCTTTAAGCAAAGAACATTTTCTCAATTCGCTGCTGCGTCTCAACGGTCTGGGGTTGCTGGAAAAATGGATTCAACTCACCGTGTTGAAACAGGCTTGCGTCAAGGCCGGCCTGCATGTGGGTAACGCGCAGATTGATGCCGCCGAACAAGGGGTGCTCAATCAGCTTGCCGCCCAGCACATTCCCGCCAAACAACGGATTCCTGTTCTCGAAAAATTGTTGGCCCGCAAGGGCGAATCGCTGGCGGAATTCCGCATGGCCCTGGCCCGAACAACCTATATGCTGGCTCTGGCCAAAGGACATGTGCATATCACCGATGCCGAGGTGAAGCTGGCTTACAAAACCAACTTTGGCCCCAAGGTGGAAGTGCGGGATATTGTGGTCAACTCTTTTGATGCCGCCGCAACGGTTCGCCATTTAATCATGGACAAGCATGAAAATCCGGCGGTGGTGGCGCAGCAGCACAGCATTAATACGCAAAATGCCGCCAATGGCGGCCTGGAAGTTATTCCCTTGGAGGACAAAGCCCTTCCACAAATTCTCTTGGACACCGCCAGAGAACTTCAACCTAATGTGCTGTCCGCCGCTGTGCCCATTAACGGCACGCTGCATCTGCTGTGGTTGGTGAAAAAAGTCCCGGCCAGTACCGTGCCGCTTTCAAAAGTGCGGGCCGGTCTGAAGGCTGATCTGTTAAATCAAGGCGAATTGCAATGGGGACAAATTGAATTAAACCGCTTGGTGGCACAGTCCAAAATTACCATTGCCAATCCGATTTTGAATCAGGAATTCGCCGCTCTGCGTGAAGCGTATGCCGAGCAGGCCCAGGCTCTGCGCAATGAGCAAAAAGCGCAGCAGGCTAATGCGCCGGCACCCGCCGCGACGATGCCGCAGGGAAAATCAGCCAAGTAAATGGGGTGATATTTTCGTGCGGCGGACCGTGGGGTGTGCGGATTGCCTGACGGCATGGTTTCGTCAGGCAATGATAGGTTATAATACATAAAACTCTCTGGAACCGCGGTCCGCTGAAAGGCGATCGGGCGTCCGAGCGTTGCATTACGAGAGGAGCCGGACTATGGCCGGCGGAAATGATAAACCTTTTACAATAGATGTGTCCACGCGCATTAAGCGTTTGCCCCCGTATTTATTCGCCCGCATCAACGCGTTGAAAGCTGCCAAAAGACAGGCGGGGCATGACGTGATTGATCTGGGCATGGGAAATCCTATTGACCCATCACCGGCTTTTGTCATTGATAAACTCGCGGAGGCCGCCCATGATGCCCGCAATCATCGCTACTCCGTCAGCGTCGGCTTGTATAATCTGCGCCGCGAAGTAGCCCGCAAATACAAACGTCGCTATGGCGTGGATCTGGATCCGGAAACGGAAGTGGTCGCCACCATCGGATCCAAAGAAGGGTTCTCTCATTTGATGCTGGCTCTATTGGGGGCCGGGGACACCGTGGTGGTTGGTGATCCGGCCTATCCAATTCATGTCTATGCCGTTGCCCTGGCCGGTGGTAATGTGATCAGCGTGCCACTGGGAAACGATGAAGCGTTCCTGCAGCGTATTGAACATGTGCTGAAAAACTTGTTTCCTCGGCCCAAGTTGCTGATTCTTAATTATCCGCACAATCCGTCAGCTATGACCGTGGATAGCCTGTTTTATGAACAGACCGTGGCCCTGGCCAAGCAATACAATGTGCTGGTAATTAGTGATTTTGCTTATGGGGAAACCTGCTTTGACGGGTATCAGGCACCTTCGTTTCTGGCCACGGCCGGTGGCAAAGAAGTGGGAGTGGAATTCTCCACCATGAGCAAGCCCTACAATATGGCCGGTTGGCGTGTGGGGTTCTGCTGCGGCAACAGTGAAATGGTCCGGGCTCTATCCACCATTAAAGGTTATTACGACTACGGCCACTTTGCTCCCATTCAGATTGCCAGCATCCTGGCCTTGCGCAACGGGGATGAATTTGTCCGTCAGCAAGCTGACATTTATCAGAAGCGGCGGGATGTTCTGGTATCCGGCCTGCGGAAAATCGGATGGGATGTACAGTGCCCGCGTGCCAGCATGTTTGTCTGGGCCAAAGTTTCAGAAAAACATTTAGCTGGCCAAGGCACCATTGATTTTTCTCTTCGTCTGCTGGACCAAGCCGATGTCGCGGTGGCACCGGGTCGCGGCTTTGGCGACAACGGCGAAGGATTTGTTCGAATCGCCTTAGTGGAAAATGAATTACGTATCAAGCAGGCTTTGCGTCAAATGGATGCGTGCCTGAACGGCAAAACAAAAATTCAACGGCCTAATAAGCTTGTCGCCGGGACCACTGCGGCCCCCGCAGCCGACACTTCCGCCGGTCCCCACGCAGAGCATACCTTAGATGATCATCCGAACGTGGTTGGCGGATGATGATACGGTGGGCCGCGCGCTATTACGGACCGGCCGTTAGGCCGATATCGCCACGCAGATCACACTTTTCCTGCAGCGTCCCGCACAGGTAAGACCATTGGAAGAAGACCGATGAATGGTCTCTATGTCGCCGCTGATTGATCGGGCCAAAAACCAGACCTTCGCGGGCTGTTGTGTTTCAATAGAAATGTCACCCCCTTGTTTCAATAGAAGTGTCACCCCACGGTCTGGTTGGGATATACCGGTCCGATGGAAAAACTTTTAATGAGTCGTCGAGAACGATGTCGGCTGGAGCTATTCAGTC
>DAHVEJ010000018.1 GCA_027313145.1 Phycisphaerales bacterium
TTGATTTTCATCGACGAGAAAAACGCTTGACAGTTATTTCCACGCTGGGTAACGTGGTGGGGTATTCCGGGGAAGACAATGCGAGCGGTTCGAGGCATGAAGAACAATCTGCCATCATCTGGGCCGGGTGTCAAGAAACAGGTGACTGTCCCTAGATTACCTAGATTACAACGCGTGAAATTGCGGTTGTGGCGAAGTACCCGGTGGGGAACACTTTGTTTCTTCGTACCGTTGTGGTGAATCCTTTTGGTTGTCGGCTACGCTGCGTTAGACGGTCTTCGCATGGAACGCCAACGCAGCCTAAACGGCATCAAGCTTGTGCCGAAACCGACGCGCCGCCAACAGTAGCGGACAGCCGAGGATCGCCAAAGCCAGTGAGGATGGTTCCGGCACCGGCAGGGTAACTGATGGGTCGGCGAGAAAAGTCGGAATGTCTACACCCGTGGCATACGTCGAAACTGAACGTCCGCTGGTTATCTGGTACAAATCGCCGTTGTTTTCGCTTCCGACGAGCAAATTCCCATTACTTTCGAACGCCATGCCCATCAGTCCACCCGTCGGGAGCGTGGCATAAAGAGATTTGGTGCCAGTTGGCGTGATTTTATCCACGGTGTCGCCTGATCCCACATAAACATTGTTGCTCTTGTCAATTGCCAAGCCAAATGAATCGGTCAAGCCAGTTGCGAACGTACTTACTGTGCCGCCTGGCGTTACCTCATAAATTGTCCCATTACCATTCGAATCTGCAGTAGACCAATTTGCAAAAAATAGGTTGCCAAAGCTATTAAACGCTATAGACGCTGGGTAATCCGAACCAAGTGATACGAAGGTACTAACCACCCCGCTTGGAGTGACCTTGGAAATCGAGCTGGAGGTTCCAGTTCCTCCGCCAAAGTTGCTGTTTGCGACATAGAGGTTGCCGGCGCTGTCAAACGCAATTCCGAGCGCCCAATTAAAGCCGGTAGCGAAGGTACTCACTGCACCATCTGGTGTGACTTCGAAGATTGAACCCGAATTACCGAACCCCGCAACATATAGGTTTCCGTTGGGCCCGACAGCCAAGCCGGTAGAATCAGTGATTTGCGTTGCGATCTTGTTGACGGTTCCGTTGCTGGCGACGAAAAAAACCCCTGTTTCGCTCATATCGCTTGAGTAAACTGTGTCTGCACTTGCCGCACCCGTGCTGGCGAAGGCAAGTGCCGGAATTATCAATTGGCATACCAGTCGCGAAAACGATCCCATGAGAAACCTCCAACATCTTCCTGCCACCAAACCCTATTCTTCGGAAACATTGGTCAGCCAATCCGGAAGCGGCGAGCCGAACATACCCAGAGCTGATCGCTGATAATGAGACTATTCCGAATCGTATTCCGTGTCAAGGTTTTTTCGCCGAAATTCACCGAATTGACGGTTCGGTGCATCCGATAACGACCGCTCCATAGTTCCATCGCGTGGCAGGTTTCGTATCCGGGCCAATAACTGGGGCGATCTAACCATCGCGTATCCTTTTTAACTCACGTAAATAGGTATACGAGTAAATACCCGTGCTGTGCTGGTCGGACCAGATTATGCGCAGGGCATAGTTGCCTACGAGTTCCGCGCCGGTGGCGGTAATGGGGCCATCGTACGTGGTGCGCACGACCGGCAGCAACGTGCGGCCTAACAGGTCACGCTCTCCCTGGCAGCCGGCGCAGGGGCACATCCGGCGCAGAAATCGTAATTCAAAATGCGATTTTTCGCCGTCTGACCATTCAATGTCAAGCGATTCAGATTTTTTCAGCGCTATTCGCACGGGTTCAACGGACGCGGGATTTTCCATGAACAATCGTCTCCGGCGAATCAGGCGGCCAATTCACTTACGGCCTGGGCAACATCCAAAGTGCGTTCGTAAATCGCTTTGCCCACGATAATGCCTTCAATGGGAAGATGTTTCAGGGCACGAATATCATTCAGACTGCCCACGCCGCCGCTATGAATGACGGGTATGCTTCCGGTGTGCTCCACCAGCGCTTCCGTAGCCGCGATATTGGGGCCCACCAGCGTGCCGTCCCGAGCGATGTCGGTGTAAATAATCGCCGCCAGCGGCCACTGCGCGACGTTGCGAACCACTTCCAAGGCCGTTGGATTTTCTGTCCCGCTGATGGTCCAGCCGTGCGTACCCACACGGCCGTCGCGGGCGTCAAGTCCCAGTACCAGACGATTGCGAAACCGCGTGTCATGCACCATGGCGCGGAACCAATCCCCATCGGAAATCGCACGCGTGCCCAGGATCAGCCGTTTGGCTCCAATGGCCAGGAGATATTCAATGACCTCCTCCGTGCGTATGCCGCCGCCCACCTCCACCCACAAGCCGGTTTCACGGATCAGGCGTTCAATAATTTCCAGATTTACCAGCCGACCATCGCGTGCGCCGTCAAGGTCCACCACGTGCAGCCAGCGGCAACCGGCATCTTTGAAGCGCCGTGCAATGTCCAAGGGGTCAACATCATACGTTGTCTGCTGGTTGTAATCACCACGAAACAGCCGCACGACGCGTCCTCCGCGTAAATCAATGGCCGGTATTAATTCAATGCTCATGAAGTTTCAATTCCTGAAGTTATCTGTTGCTGATTCCAATCCATCGGAATCATACGGGATCATCATAAAAGATAATCCATGAAATCGCGAAGCTTTTGCAAGGCCGGTTTTGTCAGGCTTTATAATGCCGCGAAATTTTTCAAAATCACGCGGCCCGCGGTCTGGCTTTTTTCCGGGTGAAACTGCACGGCCATGACATTATCTTTACAAATGGCTGCGGTGAATTCTCCGCCGTAGTCAGAAATTGCCGCGATCTGTCCGGCATCTTTCGGGCGGACAAAATAGGAATGCACGAAATAATAATGCGTTCCGGGGGCAACGTCCTTGAAAAGAGGACATTGTCCCCGCGGCTGCACACTGTTCCAGCCCATGTGGGGAACCTTCAAATTCGCGGGGGGACGGTCCACGGTAAAACGGATGCAATCTCCCGGCACAATTCCCAAGCCGACATGTTCGCCGTCCTCATATCCCTTTTCCATCAGCAGTTGCATTCCCAGGCATATACCCAGCATGGGGCGCTGCGTGTTAATAAAGTCTTTTATGGCATCCGCCTGTCCCGAGGATTCCAATAGGGCAATGGCGTCAGCAAAGGCCCCGACGCCGGGCAAAATAAGCTTGTCCGCCCGGCGAATATCAGCTGCGGATTGAATAATTTTCGCCTCTACGCCCAGAAGTTCAAAGGCCTTCTGGACGCTGCGTAAATTGCCCATGGAGTAATCAACAATACCAAGCATGAATGTATCCCACACCGCGTAGCCGGGGTCTAATAAATAAAGGGCCTGCACCGGGCATGTTGACCCGCTGAGCAAGCCCATGGAATAAGACCGCCGCTGCCGTAAATATCCTGGCAGGCCCGATGGCCCCGCGCCGTCAGCGCGGTAACCCCTTACCGCAATACCACAATTTCCACCCGACGATCTTTAGCGAGGTCTGTGCGGGAGATCATCCGATGGTCGCCAAAGCTTACCGCCGTCATGTAATGGCGGGAGATTCCGTGGTGCGCCAGAAACGCTTCAACGGATCGCGCCCGGGCCAGACCCAGTGCGTAGTTGTTGGGATAAGGATGATGAATCGGGCGGTTGTCGGTGTAGCCTTCAATGCGAATGCGGCGTCCGGAATAGCGGGTCCGCAGCAGATGTACAACGCGTAACAGGGCATGTTCCGCACGGAATTGCAGCCGCGCGCTGCCGGAGGCAAACAACACATCGCTGGAAAGCACGAATCGCCGAATTTCAGTTCTGGAGCGGCCGGTGCGATGTCGGACGATTCGATGGCGGGGTGTATAAGCGTGGCCATGACCCGACGGCGCATTGCCAAAATTGGGCAACATGCTGTTTTGCGTGTTCGGCGTGCCGGTGGCCGGGGCCGGTGGTTGCTGTGCCGCGGCGTTTTGTTGGGCGGCCGCGGCGGCAATTTGCTGTTGCTGTTGCAACTGCTGACGTGAGGCCGCCAGATTGGCCTTGGCGTCGGCAAGCTGTTGCGCCAATTGCTGATTCTGCTTAATTAACTGGGCGTTCTGGGTTTGCAGGGGTTGATCGGTGCATCCACCAAGTCCCAAGCCCAGCATCATTACTACCCCGGCGGCAAGTATCCCGCGTGTAACATTCATTTTCGGCATCATAATTCCTGATCTCCTGTTAAATTGTCCGCTCTGGTGCTAAACGCCCAATGAAGCCTGACAGAAAACATAATTGTACTTTAACCCTGACTATAGGCAAGCGATGCAGATTTGCGGTAAATCCGGTAACGCGCGGGCTGTTTTCACGCTACAATTCCACTTGATGAGTAAAAAGCCCGACATCTTGCTGACCCGCGAAGTGCGCTTTGCTGTCACCGCGTTGGAAAGTGCGCCAGGTGAGGCCAACAATTTCGCGGCCAATCCGCCGCCTAACGGCATTATGCCGGTGGTGACGTTAGCCGTACAGGTTGCCGGGCAAGTTAATGCCGCTACCGGCATGCTGGTGAATATTAAACATATTGATCAGATTGTTCGGCGGGTTGCCGCTCCCGCAATGGCCGATATGCTTCGTGAGGATATTTATTCGATCGGACCGGGACTGCTGCTGACGGAATTGTTTCAACGCTGCGGCACGGCGCTGGAGCCGCACGCGATAACCGACCTGACGCTCAAGGTCAGCCCGTGGATGTATTTTCAAGCCCATGGTGGAGAACTACCTATGATACGAATGGCCCAGAAATTTGAATTTTCCGCCGCCCACCGACTCCATAATCCGGCGTTTTCTCCTGAGAAAAATCTGGAACTTTTCGGCAAATGCAACAATCCCAACGGTCATGGCCATAATTATGAATTGGAAGTGCTGGTCGCCGGGCAACCGGACCCGCACTCCGGGCAGATTATACCGCTGGGAAATTTTCAGCGGCTGGTTAATGAGCACGTTATTGACGTATTGGATCATAAGCACCTGAACATGGACTGCCCGGAATTCTCTAACTTAAATCCGACGGTTGAAAATATCGCCCGTGTAATTTTTTCCAAATTGCAAGGTGTCTTTCCGACGGGGGTAAAACTCATCGCCATTAAAGTATGGGAAACGCCTAAAACCTGCTGCGAAGTTCGGGCGGGATAATAGCCGGTTGCCCGAGGCCTCGATCCTTTTGTGAATCTGATATCGGAGCCCGTCACGCTTGGTAGAGCTTGCCGGGCCGAGGTATAAACTTTTTCCATGACCACATTCCACATCTAACCACGACGCTTCCGCGTTGGGCTACTTGTTATTTTTCTGGAAAGGCTCTCCGAGCGAGGGGCGTTCTGATAGCTCAATGCGGCAGCGTTGAGTTGTACGCGGAGCGTGATGTGATGACACAGTGCCGCTCGGCCCGTCACGATTGGCACAGCAGGTTCCGCATTGGATTGCGGATAGTTTCCGGAACTGTGTTTCGCATCAAACCCTGACGCGGCTGCGCCAGGCTGCGGTGCATTTGCCCGGTGCGGACCGTTGAAATTACGGGTGGTGGACGATCGGCGGGGCGTCCGGCAGTGGGATATTGTTAAGCGTGAAGGGAATACGGTATTCGTGCCAGCCGGTAAGCACCGTCATGTGTAGCTGCGCACTTGGCCCCGGGGCGGATGTCAGCGGGATCATGAGCTTGTCGATGCCTTTAGGAAGCTGCGCGATAATGTAGCCGCCACTGATAATCTTGTGATTCTGCTGAACGGAAACGGATCTGAAAACGCCGGCGGGTGCCATGATTTCCAGGATCATAAAGCGTGAATGTCGCGATTTTATTATCTGCATAATCCTCAAGCGGACATGGGCGGCCTGCAAACCCGCGTTGGAAATATGCTTGTTCACCAAAGTTACCGGGTTGTTCAGGGTAATGGTGCGAAATGTTCCACCCGCCGCCACATCCAACGAACCAATAAGCTCTCTTATCGTGGCGGCTTTGGGGGATGGCGCGGCAAACCGCAAAATGACGGGAAATCCGACGGCTCCGGCCTGCTGCATGTTCTGATATAGGTGTCCGCGCACCTGGATAATCTGCCGAAAACGCGGTGCGATGGGCGTAAGAGTGTGGCCGGTATTAAGCACTTCCGTGATAATTCGCACATGATGATAAAAATCCGGGTGCCGCAGCAGTTTGCTATTGATATTCAGGCACACGGTTAACCCAAGATGTTTGGCAATGCTTTGGAGATAGGGACCTTTGTCGGTCGCAAAGATCAAAGCGCGCGATTCCGTTACATAAGCAACATTCGTCTGCACCGTCGGCGGGGGCGATGCGTTTTGCGCGTGGAGGATTGATGCGGTGCCCAAGAACAGTAGAAACGTCAATACTGGCAGTACATATAAAGGTGCAAGTGTTTTCATGTGTCGATGTCTCCGTGCGAAACGCATGGTAACACTATACCATGGGGCCGTTTTGGGCGTTACGGTTTGCCTCGACCGTTTGAATTCCACACAGTTTACTATTTTTTTCCGGCGCTGTAGGCTATGCCAACTTATCAGGAGAAACAGATGACTGAAAAAATTAGGTATATCGTTCGCACCTTTGTGACGGCGATGGCGGTGGCCACTTTTTCTGTGGCCGCTTGCGCGGCGGCAAGGAGCCATAACGGCGGTTTAACCGATTTTGCCTCCTTTGGCACCATGAGTTACAGCGGACACCGATTTGCCACCAATAGAACGACTCCGTTGCTGCAACTCACCGATGGCCGACAGATGGAGGCGGCAGGCGGATTTGCGCTGCGCCGGCAAAATATTGCCGCGTTCCGAGCGGCGTTTACCTATCAGGCACGCAAACTGAATGGCGGCGGGGGTGATGGCGTAGCGCTGGTCATGCAGAATGATCCACGCGGCGTAAAAGCGCTGGGTGCCAATGGCAATGGATTGGGTTATACGGGCATTGCCCGAAGCGCCGCGTTTGAAATTAATTTATATAACGGTTCGGGGCAAAGCCAGCCGGCCAGTGAAGGCATAGCGCAGGGCATCACCTCGGGAACGCTTCCACCGGGCGATCATCAGGGGATTAATATCCGCGCCGCCGGCGCTACGGGAAGATATGACAGCACCGGGCCGGTAAATCTTCGGTCGGGGCATCCCATCCGCATTACATTGACCTACAACGGATTAACCTTAACGGCTGTGTTAAAAGATGAAATTACCGGCCAGAGTTTTATATGGAGCAGGCAACTCGATATTCCATTGGCGGTTGGTGGGGATCGCGCCTATGTTGGGTTTACCGGTGCCAGCGGAGACGCCACAGCGGTGCAAACGGTCAGTGATTTTTCCTTTCATTCCGCCAAGCCGACAGCTTTTGCGGCGGTATCGCCGGTGGATTTGGTCAATCCATTTATTGGCACGGGTGCCGGGCCGGGCGGGAGCATTAATTTGTTTCCCGGCCCATCCATGCCGTTTGGAATGGTGCAATTAAGTCCGGATACGGAATCATCGGGATTCGGTTATCACTACTATCAACGCCACATTCAGGGCTTTAGCATGACGCACATGAGCGGCCCGGGCTGTAACAATGAAGGGGATGTATTTTTCACCGCCACCACCGGACCGGTGCATACGCAGGTGAAGAACTTCCAATCCGTTTACTCCCACGTCCTGGAATCCGCCAAGCCCGGGTATTATCACGTTCAACTGTTGCGCTGGGGTATAAATGCGCAGCTTACCGCCACCAATCGTTGCGGTATGGCCAAATTCACATTCCCCGCCGGCAAACAGGCTAATATCCTTATTCCCATCAGCCATACACTTAATTACACCGTGGCTTCCCACGTACAGATTGTCAACAACCATGAAATCACCGGGTATGTGGTGGATCACTGTTTTTGCGGCAATAATCAAAGCTACAAAGTCCATTTCGTCATGCAGTTCAGCAAACCCTTTGCCGTCAGTGGTACCTGGAGCGGGGAAAAGGGCGTGGGTAAACTACATGTTGATTCGCAAAGCGTGCGGCAGACGGGCCATAACCAGTGGGTGGGCGGGTATGCCAGTTGGCCGGCATTATCTAAAGCGCAAAGCATTACCGTGCGTGTGGGTATTTCTTATGTGAATCTGGCCGGGGCGGAAAATAATCTGCGGCAGGAAGTTGCCGGTAAAAGCTTTCAGAGTATTCGTCGGGCCGCCGCAAAGACTTGGAATCATGAACTTAGTGTGATCCATATTTCCGGTGGTTTGCCTTCGCAGCGGGAAGTATTTTATACCGCTTTGTATCACAGCATGTTAATGCCCAGCATTTTCAGCGATGCTGACGGGCGTTATCTGGGATTTGACGGCCGAATTCACCATGTGGCCGCCGGACATCGTATTTATTGCAATTATTCCGGCTGGGATATTTACCGCAGCGAAATGCCGCTATTGGCACTCATTGAACCCAAACGCATGGAAGACATGTGCCAATCCATTGTGCTGATGTATCAGCAAGGAGGCTGGATCGACCGCTGGCCGCAGATTAATCATTACACCAATGTCATGTGCGGCAGTCCATTAACCACGGTCATGTGCATGGCCTATCTGGATGGTCTGCACGGGTTTAATATCAACGCTGCCTGGCAGGGTATGTTCAAAGATGCCACGGAAGCGCCGCCCGCAGGCCGCCCCTATCAGGGTGAAAGCAATATTAACTGGATTAACAAGCTGCATTTTGATCCGGATAACCATGAAGGGTACGGCTCGGTATCCCAGATTCAGGAAGATTGCGTCGCTTATAGCTCGCTATATTATCTGGCCAAAGCACTGGGTAAAACCCGTGATGCGGCGATGTTCCATCAGCGGGCCTTGTATTTCCGCAATGTTTTTGATCATAAAGATCATGATTTCCGCCCGCGGTTATCCAATGGGCAATGGCGTAAGCCGTTCAAACTCACGCAGTCGCATGGATTTGTTGAAGGTTCCGCCTGGCATTATCAGTGGCTTGCGCCGGGTGACATGGCGTGGCTGGTTCATGCAGTGGGAACATCGCGGTTTAACCGCCGCCTCGAACATTTCTTCAGCTACAAGACGCCCGGATGGATGGCCCAGTATTACAATCCCTACAATGAAACGGACCTGGAAGCGCCGTTTGAATTCAACTTCTCCGGCAAGCCATGGCGAACGCAGTACGTGGTTCGCCGGGTGCTGCGGCAGAACTACACGCTTTCTTCCAATGGAATCCCCGGCAACGATGATTGCGGAGAAATGTCTTCCTGGGCGGTGCTGAGCATGATGGGGCTATATACCGTGGATCCCGCCAGCACAGCGTATGAACTTTGCAGCCCGGCATTCCCCAAAATCAGCATTCATCTGCATGCCCCCTATACCGGCGGCCGCTTTGTTATTACCACCACCGCCAAACCGGCGTTCACGCCGTATATTCAAAGCGTGAAGCTGAATGGTGATGTATATCGGAAGAATTGGATCAACATCAGAGCCTTGACCGCCGGCGGAAGATTGTCCTATGCACTTGGTAAGACCCCCAACCGAAACTGGGGTGCCAAACCAAACGATGCCCCGCCATCGTTAAGCAACGGCTCGCGGTAACATCCGCCGTGGCGACGGCTGGGGGCCGCTCCTGACGCAAACGGGGGTTCGCAAGACCGAGATGGCTGGAGAATCGGTGACCGGGTGTCTGCGGCATGTTGCGAGAATTTAAAAGCTACCTGCGGTTTGCGACTGGGCCTGTAACCGCAATGTCTTATTTTACCGGAGCTTGGGATGAAAATGTATGAAATGTCTCGACGTGCGGTTATTGGCGTAGCATTACTGGCAGGGCTTGGGGCAACACGTGTGTCGGCGGCCCCGCACGCACGAATAACCGTTAGCGCCACAGTGCGTGGCCGGGCGGAAAATCCGGGGATGTGGGGGGTGTTTATTGAAAATATCTGTCATGACGTCGATGGCGGGCTTTATGCGCAGATGATCCGGAATCCTGATTTTAAAAATGATGTGCCCCCCGCGGATTGCAAAGTGGTGCATGGCCGATGGCAAGTAGTTAATGGCCACCTGCGGCGGCTGCGACATTTTAAGCGTGTAAAAAATGGGCCTGATGTTGCATGGATCAGTGTCAATGGCCATATTCATTCACCGCCATCCGGCGGACCTCTGTTGGCCTGGAAACCGGTGGAGCCAACTTCGGGGTCGGTGACGTTACGGGTGCAAGATCGTCAACCACTTTCCGCTGCGCACCGCTTGAGCTTACAGGTAACTGTAAAAAAAGCAGGTGCCGGCGTGGCGAATATCGGATACTGGGGGATGCCGATTAAAAAGGGACGCGCGTATAAACTCTCTTTTTACGCCCGCTCGCCCGATGCGGCCCGTGTGCGACTTCAAGCTGGTTTGGCCAATGTCAGCGGTACCAAACACTTTGCTCATGAGGAAATAACAATTGTCGGTACCGCGTGGAGGCGCTACACCTGTTTGCTGCGGGCCGCCGGCTCTACCTACCATGGTGCCATGACGCTGACAACCTCAGCCCCGGCAACGTTTGATGTTAATTTGGTACTGATGTTTCCGGTATCGGCGAAAACCGGCCAAGCGGAATTTATCCGGCCTGATCTGCTGGGTTTGCTCAAGCGCATGCATCCCGGATTTTTAAGATTCCCCGGCGGCAATTACATTGAGGGTTATTCGCTGGACGACAGTTACAATTGGCGGCAGACGGTGGGGCCGATGATTGACCGTCCGGGGCACGTCAACTACTGGGGGTATCGAGATACGGATGGCTTTGGGTATTTGGGCTGGCTTGAATTGGCGCAACAGATTGGTGCTACGCCGCTGTATTGCACCAGCGCCGGGCTGCTTCATAGTGCCCCCACCATTCCGGGGACCAATCTTAATGTGTACATTCACGAAATGCTCACGGCGGTGGCATTTGCCAATGATCCCGGCGACACGCGATGGGGCGCGTTGCGCGCCGAATGTGGCCACCCCGCGCACTTTGATCTAAAATATCTCGAAATTGGCAATGAAAATGGCGGCCCTTCGTACAATCATAATTATCACATAATGGCTGGCGCTTTGCATAAGGCGTTTCCCAACGTGATCCCAATTGCCAATGATTGGGGCGGGATTCCGTCCGGGCCGTTAAGCATTGTTGATAAGCACTATTATCAAAGCCAGCAATGGTTTTTGAATCATGCCAATCTTTACAATCGTTATCCGCGCACGGCTCCGAAAATATTTGTCGGCGAGTATGCCGTTGGAAATACCCGCGCCAAATATGGTGATTTTCGGTCCACCCTGGCGGAAACGGCTTTTATGATCGGCATGGAGCGCAATTGCGATGTGGTGCGATTGGCGTCTTATGGTGTGGCAATAGACAATGCCGGTGCCGTACCGTGTCGCATTAATCTTATTGAATTCAACGACAAGACCGCCTTTGGTCGTAGTTCATATTGGGTGCAATATCTGTTTAATCACAACAAGCCGGCGGTGGTATATCCCACCCGTGTTCGGATCGCCGGATTGACTGACACGCATCCACCCGTTCGACATTTCTTTGCTGATGCGGGGTTAGCCGCCAACCGGCATCGGTTGGTTATCAAAGTGGACAACGCATCGGGCCATGCGATGCCCGCAACCATTCATGTGAAAGGATTTGCAACCGTGGCCAGCACCGGACCTGCCATTATTTTGCACGAAAATAATCCAGGCCTGGACAATACCTTCCGTCACCCAGCGCGGGTGGTGCCGAAAAAAAACGCGTTCACTGGTGCCGCCAGCCATTTTCATTACATATTTCAGCCATACTCCATAACTGTTCTGCGCTTACGAGTGGCGCGCTGAAAAACATGGAAGCCTAAAGCCGTTGGGGCAAACCGTGGGGCGGCTTATGACTTGATCCGACGGGCGGCACCGGTTTTTATGGCGGCTTTCTGCACCGCCGCGGCTACGCGCACGCTGACCTCACGGTTAAATACGCTGGGCACGATATATTCCGGATTAAGCTCTTTGGCTGAAATACAGCCGGCAATGGCATGTGCCGCGGCAAGTTTCATTTCTTCATTTATTTCCCGGGCACGCACATTCAAGGCACCGCGAAAAATTCCCGGAAACGCCAGGACGTTGTTGATTTGATTGGGATAATCACTGCGCCCGGTGGCCATGATAAACGCCTTGCGGCCGGCTTCCTCCGGCATAATTTCCGGTACGGGATTGGCCAGGGCGAAAATAAAGGGATGTTTGGCCATTTTTTTCACCGCCTTGCCATCGAGCAATCCGGGGCCGGATACACCCACCAGGACATTGGCATTTTTTAGCGCATATTCCAGCGTTCCCTGTACCTTATGCGGATTGGTATGTTGCGCCAGCCAGAGTTTATTTTCCGTCAGGCCATCGCTTCTGCCTTCATGGATAATTCCGTGGCGGTCACAGACCAGAATATCGCCGGCTCCAGCGTTAAGCAGTATTTTTGCGATGGCGGTGCCGGCGGCACCGGCTCCGGCGATGGCGATTTTAAGATCCGCGATTTTTTGACTCGTAAGCCGCAGGGCGTTAATCAGTGCCGCCAGCACCACGACGGCGGTTCCGTGCTGATCGTCATGAAATACGGGTATATCGAGCGCTTCTTTGAGCCGATTTTCAATCTCAAAGCAGCGCGGGGCCGAGATGTCTTCCAGATTGATGCCGCCGAAACTTACCGCCACCGCACTGACAATGCGCACGATTTCATCGGTATCTTTGGTGTTCAGGCACAGGGGCCACGCGTCGATGTTGGCAAATTCCTTAAAGAGCATGGCTTTGCCTTCCATCACCGGCATGGCACCTTCAGGCCCGATGTCCCCCAGGCCCAGCACCGCGGTGCCATCGCTGACGACCGCCACAGAATTTCCTTTGATGGTCAATTGCCACGCTTTGGCGTGATCCTCGGCAATGGCCATCGAAACCCGGGCCACGCCGGGCGTGTAGGCCATGGAAAGTGTATCGCGCGTGGTGATGGGGACTTTGTTCTGAATGCCGATTTTCCCCCCCAGGTGCAGGAGAAATACCCGATCCGATACTTGAACCACTTTGACTTTGTTTATTTTGCGCACCGCGCTGACAATCTGTTGAATATGTTCCTGATCCCGTGCTCGAACGGTAATATCGCGGGTCATGAGTTTGGAATCGCTGGAAACAATATCCACCGCACCAAGATCAGCCCCGAATTTTCCGATGATCTGGGTAATGCGTGAAAACATTCCGATGCCGTTGGGATAACTTAGCCGCATGGTAAAAGTGTAATTTACTGACGGTCCTGATTGAATCGCCATGGTGTAATGACTCCATTTAAAGCAACAGTCCACATTTGTCAGGCTCCATGCAACACGCATGAAGTCCACCATCCAACCCCGCCTGAACCAATGTATGAAGTACGCCGCCCCTCCCGCAGCTCAAGAATTATGGTACTGATGACTGGAGCATTACGCAAACCGGTGGAATTCTGATGGAATTCTGACATACCTTAAGGGTATTTGAGTTGCTGCTTAGCGCGAAGGGGTTTCGTTGAGTACCAATTCGATAAACAAGGCAATGAGTCATGAAGTAAGAGACTCAATCTGCGAAATCCAGGCGTTAAAATGTGGACATGCCTGCCGCAGTGCGGGCAGGCCAATTTTCGCAGCGGCCAGTGGCCCTGCCGACGCCTTACGGACCTTGTATGCCGCAAGATGGTTGATTATCCGTTTTGAGGGAGCAGTGGCTTTACCGTCATTTATCTCCTCCGGTGTTTTCCCGGTGTTCCGCACCTCCGCCAGTAAATCATCTACTGCGCTGGATTGTTCAATAAAAATATCCTTAAGCACATCGCACCTGACGAGCAGCAAGGTTTCGAATTCATGGATCTGCAGATAGGGAATAAAGCGTTCAAAGTTGAGGTCGTTTGCCCAGGCGGATTCCAACTTTGCAACGCGATCATTGGCTCGTCGTTCACCGGCGGTTTCTCTGTAGCCGGGAAATTCATCGACAAATGCTCCTAAACCGTAATAATCAAGCATCGTGGTAAACCAAACGCTTTGGTCCCGTCCCTGAGACTTGATCCAGGAACTTAGATCGTCCTTCCAGTGGCCATATCGTCGGCCACCTCCTTGTGCCGCCGCATTTCCCCGGCGACCGCTGGTGACCACCTTGCTGGCCGACGTCGTAATCCCGAATCCTCCGAAATGCGGAGACAATACCTCGTTGACAAAGCGTTCTTCCGCATCGCCTTCAACAATGATGTTAAGGCGTATCATCCCGGCCTCCCGCCAAGCACGTTCTTATCCCAAAGTTCGCCAAGGCTGTATCGCCCCAGCCAAGCTTGCAGCGCGGCTTGATCCAAGCGGTGAAAGGTGGATTCTCGCTGGTGTCGTTCCACAACCACCACATCTTGCGGTTCAAACGCGTCTAACAGCTGTGCAGATTGTGTCGCAACGATTACCTGAACGTTCTGCGATGCCGCCTTGATTAACCCGGCGATTGTCGCAATAGCATGCGGGTGCAGGCCGAGTTCCGGCTCATCGAGAATCAGCAAATCCGGCAGCGCGTCGGCCGGTTGTAAAAGCAGCGTCGTCAAGGCCATGAATCGCAGCATTCCGTCGGATGCCTGATGCGCACCAAAAATGCAGTCCGTGCCCCGTTCCCGCCAGGACAGAAGCACATTTCCGTTTTCCGGCTCCCATTGAAAATCATCAAAAAAAGGTAAGCTTTGTCGCAGAGTATCAACAATGCGTTGGTAGTACGCAACGGAACTGACGTTCCCTTTCAGCCGATGCAGGACTGCCGCCAGATTCCCCGCATCCTCCTTAAGCCAGCGACCATCATCGACGCTCCAAGACTGGCGCATTCGGGAGGTAAATGACGTATTGTGAAATTGATATACCACAAACTTCTGCAACATGGCGTAGATAGCCTTTGGCGTCGGTTCCTGCTTTTCTGCGCGGGCTTTTAACAGTGACTCTTCGTGCCCTTGCCCCAGTGCCACGCGCGCCCCAGCGGCGACCCCAGTGGGCAGGTAGCGAACGCGTTCAAACTGGAAATAGAGCCGATCTGTCGCCGCATAGTCCAAACCAAATTCATATTCGTTGATTCCTTTTTCGGCTTGAATTTCAAATGATGAGCGGATTTCAGGAGTAACGGCGGGGCCGTCATGGAGCCAAGAGTGAGCTTTGCCGGTTTGCGTAAGGTGCCCCTGCAGGTTACCTGACATAACGTGGCTAAGCATGCGGAAGAAAGAAATGAAGTTGCTCTTTCCGGCACCATTGGCACCGATCAATACGGTCAATGGTCCCGGGGCGAACCCATGCAATGCTTTAATGCTTTTAAAGCCCTGAATGCTTAGCTTAGTGAGCCTGGGGCGTGCGGGCATGTTGCCGCCTCCTTTTTCCTTCTGGCAGGTGCGAGGTTAAATATTTTTTGTGACTCCACATCGGAGAGCTTTGCCGGCAATCTCGGATTGATCTAACCATGGTAAATCGTATCTCCGACGGCACAACCACCAAGTTCAAAAGCACGCGGCAACGCCCAGTCATGCTTCCCTTCCAAAGTAAAGTATAACGTATAAGTGTGGACCAGTCAGGGTTTCAGGACCGGTTTCAGGACGGCCTATGCGCGATTCTGCTTACCACGGCGAATTCATATTTCCCGGCACGTAGCGGGCCAGTACTTCCGTGCTCCAGGGCCGCAGATGCACTGTCAGCGTCTTGCCGATTACCGCATAACCCGCGTTACGCTTGGCTAAAATCGGCCGTCCTTTACCATCGGCGGTTGGTGGATAATCCAGTCGCATTTGTTGTGGGTTCAAATAATTTAAGAGGTGATGCCCGCGGTCAGATTTAAAAATCGGCAAGCGGATGGTGCGCTGGGCAGCACTGCGGTTGATGATGATATACACATTCTGCTTTCCCAAACTGCGATAGAAAGCAAAAATATCGCGCAGCGGATAGGCCAATAATTGGCCGTAAAAGCCCAATTGCAGTGCCTTAAGTTGCCGCCGCATCGCAATGGCCTGCCGATAAAATTCCAGCACCCGCTCATGCACGCGCACATCCGGTGTGTCATACGGTTCCAAGTCTTTCCAAACCATCGGCAGACGATCGGCCGGGTCACTGGCACCCCACATGCCTACTTCATCGCCGTACCAGATGCACGGGGCACCGACAAAACTCATTTGAAAGGCGGCGGTTTGCTCCAGGCGGCGGTAGGCCGTGGGAGTCGGTTCAGCGGTGTTGTAATGCGGATTCGTCTGCAGTCGGTCATTGGCACCAAAATCCAGCAGTGGATTCATAATTCGGGACACGAAGCGGTCCGTGTCCTGGCTGTCGATAATATTCATCTGATCCAGGTCCACCTGATACGGATAATAGTTCAGTAACTGCATCAATCGGTTGCCGAAGCGTTTGGGGCCGATTCCGGGCAGATTGTTTCCGCGTTTGTCGGCAAAATAGTTGGTGCAAATCGTGGCGAAGGGATAATTCATCACCGCGTCAAACTGATTGCCTTTATTGAGCCACGCTTGGGCCGGCGGCCAGACTTCGCCGATGATAACCGCCTTGGGATTGATCTTTTTGACCAGCTTTCGCCAGGCAATCCAATACACATGCGGAACATCCGGAGCGGTATCGAGTCTGATGCCGTCAACGCCGTTGGCCGGATTGCCGTTGGGAGCCAGCCAGCGTTTAGTGGCCGCAAACATATAATTGCGGACGCCTTTGGCCAGCCCATAGCGTTTGCTTAACGCGAACATGGGCATGGATCCATCCACGCCATCCCAAGCCTTGTACTTCACGGGCGGACCCCAACTGATGATCTGAAACCAACTGGCGTAGGGGGATTGGCGGCCATATTTCAAGACATTTTGAAATGGCCCGAAATTTTTTCCGCAATGCCCGAACGGAATATCGATAATCACCTTGAAGCCTTGTCTGTGCGCTACTTTTATGAAATGCAAAAATACTTTATCCGATGCCGACCATTGCCATGTTGCGGGATTTAACGGATTTTCCCCATGCAATTTTTCCAGAGAACCTTTTATTCCGAATCCGTCGTCAACATGGATAAAACTGGAAGGATCATATTTATGAATACTTGGGGATTCAAACACCGGGGTAAGATACAAACTATTGACACCCAGACGGCGCAGATAAGGCAGTTCGTCCTGAATGCCTTGTATGTCACCGCCATAAAACCGGTTATATACATAACTGTAAAAGTTGCCATGTTCGCCGGCGGGGCGATAGGGCTTGGTCCATGGCCAGCGCCAGGGAATATGTGGGGATGGATCATTGGCTTTGTTCCCGTTGCGAAAGCGTTCGGGAAATATCTCATACCAGACGGCCCGCTTCGCCCAGCCGGGCGTGACAACAGCCGATTGCATTACAGCCGTGTAGGCGTGCTGCTGGGCGGCCTGCGAGGAGGCATATAAATATCCATCCGCGACATAACGTTTGGCGGTGCCATGCGTCAGAGTGAAGTAATAGTGAATTGATGGCGTTGGAACGGTAAGTATTGTTCCCCAGGTACAACTGCCCAGATAGTCTGATTCTTTTCGCAGCGAATAGGCTTTCACGGCAGAGTCCGGCTGCAGGACATCCACAACCGCTTCAGACAGCGCCCCGGTTTGTGCCGTGAATTCCAGGCGCAGATAATGCCGCGAAACCACATCCATCTGGTTCATATTGTCAGGATTAAATGAAATGGCCGCCGGGCTGATGTTATCAGCTTGCGGGGCAGGCATGATTTGCCAAGGCGAAGCAATGCGTATTTGGGAATTTACGCCACCCTGTCCATCGCTGATATTGAGCTTCGGGTTGGCCGCGGGATCGTTGACCCAATGGTTGCCATTAAGCACGAATTTGTAGGCATGAAGTCCCGGAGATAATAGCACACTGGTGACCCAACGCCCGGCGGCCGTGCGCCGCATCGGATTGGCGGTGGAAGACCAGTTGTTAAAGTCTCCCGCCAGATTTACGCGGCGCACGTGCATATCTGCAGGGGGTTGGTACGTAAAAACATGCCGGATTTTCGTGGGAATGGCTGCGAGTTTCTGCGGTGATGCCGATGTGTTTGCCGCGTTTGCCGGCACAGCGATGGTCAATAACCCCGCCAACGCTGTAGTAAGAATGGCGGTTGTTTTAGAGGCGGCACAAATGCTGGAGCAAAGAGATCGAAGAGTCATGAGATAATTCCTGGTTACGCCAAATTAAAACCGCATAGCGGGCAACCCGCCATGGCAGGAGGAAAAGGTGCTATCGCGTACGCACAATACTGGTAGATTCGCGCAGGACCAGATGCGTGGGCAGCACATCCGCGACACGATCCACTTTGCCGCGAATCCGGCTCACAAGCCGCTCACATGCCGCTACCCCCAATTCATACAGCGGCAAATGCACTGTGGTTAAACTGGGGTTGGCATAGGCCAGATGTTGAATATCATCAAAGCCCACCACCGAAATATCCTGCGGAACTTTGCGTCCGTGCTCCACAAGATAACGGATCGCGCCCAGCGCCATTTTATCATTCCCGCATAGCAGGGCGGTAATGTCTTTATCACGGTGGGTCAAAAGGTCTGCCGCCGCGGCTCCGCCTTCGTCGGTAAAACAGCCGTCGGCCAGCCAGGATTCTTTAACCTCAATACCGGCGTTGCGCAGTTCTGTGGTGTAAACCTCCAAGACATCACGCGCCGTGGGGCTTTCAGGGGCGGCGTAAATCATGCCGATGTTCCGGTGCCCGAGTTGCAGCAGGCAATTCATGGCCTGCTTGGCTCCCATGCGATAATCGCAATGGACAAAATCCAATAACCCGTCACCAAAGCGGTTATCCACCAGAATCATCGGATATTGCCGCAGATCAGAAAGGAATGTGTGCTTTTCATTAAATCCCAGGCATAGTACGCCGTCAACAAATCGCCGCTCATAGAGTTCTATATGTTTGCCTTCTTTGATGTATTGGGGTTTGGCTTGTTCAATGAGCAATTTGTGGCCCAGTTTGCCGGCGCGGTCAGATATGCCGCTTAAAATTTCACCAAAATAGGCATCGGCAAACGCATGACGCAGCGGCGGTAGAATTACCGCAAGGACCTGGGTATATCGGCTTGAAAGGCTTTGCGCCAGACGATTGGGTCGATAGCCCATGCTGTCAATTACCCGCTGGACGCGCACATGCGTACCACGGCTGATGCGCGGATTCTGATTAAGGACCATGGAAACCGTGGCTATTGAAACGCCTGCTTGTTTAGCAACATCACGAATACTGATGCGGTCGGGCGCATTTTCTTCAACCGGCAGAGCATTAAAGTTTACCTGAATCGGTTCGGTAGTGCTGGTCAGGGCGGTCCGGGCAATGTCGGGAGATTCAGTTGTTTCGCCTTTTAATTTTTCAGCCATTGTGAATCCTTTTACCTTCTTACACCCAGCCCATTTGCCGAACGCCAAGGTTAACTGTTTAATCAGTTTAACAATTTATTAAATCATGTCAAGTTTAATTATTCCATTTAGTGAATTTTCTTAAAGATGTCGTGCGGCACTTGTGGCTCTCAGTTGGGTGGCGGTAAAAAAATAGGGCCAGGTACGGGCATGGGCCGAAAAATACCAATAATTCTGGACTTTGTTATTGACACGCCGCATCAATCGAACTATACTCTGTTCATCTGAGGGAGGTTGTACCTGAATCACCCCCAGTATTTTTTAAGTGCTTGGACGTGTAAAGTTCTCAATAGGCGTTGGTCTAGAGAACTTTTTTAAGGCCGGAGAAGTGAACCGGTTAAATTAGCTGCGGATTTCGTGAGCGGGTGTCTACCGCTTTATTTGGTTCCTTTTTATGGGAGACTCGGTTATGCGTATGTTTCAAAAAAATCACGGGAAGAGTTTGAAGGTAGTACGGCTGCTGGCGTTGCCTGCGATGGCCGCATTGGCGGTTGCCGGAATGAGCCAAAGCTCGCAGGCGGCGCTGGTGGCGTCGGATAACGCGGGGAATTATACATGGAGCCAGTGGACTGGAACGACACCGCCCAGCCAGGGAACCGGATTTCAAGGGTGGAAGATCGCAACCGAGGGTAGCGGTTCAGCCGGAATTTACTTGGCCACCGGAACTGGTGCAGGTGGGGCAATCGGAACTGGCTCCTCAAACAACAGTTGGGGCGTTTACGCAAACAACGGCGGTAATCCAAGCGACAGCGGCTTCATTCAGATCGACCGCAGCTTTACCAACGCCGCTGATTCCGGCGTAGGAAAGCTGGATCCCGGGCAAACCTTCAGTATCGCGCTTTCCAGCGACGGCGTTAGTTCGCCATATGCAATTGGATTTAATCTGCAATCGACTGGGAGCAGCAGCCAGTACCTCTTCCAGATGATCTTCGACGGCGGAAATAAATCTATGCAGATCAACGACGGATCGGGATCGTACACCCTTTTGAGCGTTCCCTCTAGCGATTTCGGCACCTCCAACGTTGATAATGGCGGGATCGTGGCAAATATTACGATCGGCTCCGCAGTGGCTGGCGGCGGCTACAATTACAGCTTGGCGGTCACCAATGCTGCAGGAACCACGACCTACCAGACGGTTTCCGGGCGCAAAACGCTCACCGGGCAAATCAACCAGTTCCAGGTGTTTGACAGCAACGCGGGGGCCAACATGTATTTCAACAATATTGCGGTGACTGGCTCGCCTGTGTCCGCCGTTCCGCTTCCCGCGACTTTCGCTTTTGTGCTTGCGGGTGGTATTGGCTTGGCGGGAATGCGTATGAAACGCCGACACCGCAATATCCAAGCCTGAAAAGCGGTTGAGGTAAAATCTCTTTTCGGCGGGCGCGGTTCAACCGCGTCCGCCGCTTTTTTTTACAGGTTCCCCTACGTACAACCGCAATCGCAAAATTGCCACCAGCCCGCTCTGACTCTTTTCTGGTTCTGTGGCCCTGTGGCCCTGTGGTTCAATGCGCAATGCCGTCGGTGAAAACGCCAATCGCGACGGGCCGAGGTGCATCGTGTTATCAAACGGTAAATCGCCGCCAACTCAATGCTGCCGCATTGAGCTAACTGAATACCCTGCGGTCGGACGCGAAACGCGCTGGGAAAAAACAACCGTTAGCCCGACGCGGAAGCGTCGTGGTTCGATGCGGAACGTGGCCACGGCAACAGTGTACATCCCGGTCCGGCACGCACGGTGCCAATCGCGACGGGCCGAGGTGCATGGTGTTATCAAACGGTAAATCGCCGCCAACTCAACGCTGCCGCATTGAGCTAATGGAACGCTTTGCGGTCAGGGACCTGACTGCACTGTTACTTTCTTGCGGTGGAATTCTGATTTTTTAGCACCGGCGAATTGCGGATGTACAGGTGGGTAACGCGCACAAAATGTGCCGCTGTAACGCCCTTGGCCAACTGAGCTTCAAAATGATTAATCTGCAATCCGTGAACATCTTTGCAGATCATGGCGGGGCGGTAATCGGCTTTCTTGAAGCTGACTTTTATATTTGCAAGTTCAATGTGCCGCGCATGGCGGACAAATACGCCGTAAGACGGCATCACGCCGATATGCGTGGGGCCGGGATAGCCCCGATTAAGTTCCGGCGGATTGCGCCGGGCATCTTTTCGTGTGCCGCCGCCGTTAAAGATCAGTCGGATATTATCCAGCCGGATATCCCGCACGTCATGGTGGGGTAGGCCGGTGATTTGAATGCCGCTCATGGATCCGACATTGGTAGCCAGAATATTGGATATCAGGATGTGCCGCAGGTGGCCCACGGTTACCGGTGGTGGAGCACGATCACGGTCGCCCAGCGTCACGTAAATGGGACAATCTTTGACGTTCCGCATGGTAATATTGGAGATGTTGACATCCTCCAGTACCGCTCCGTCCACCTCTTCCACCGCCAGGCCCAGGCAATCGCGAAAAGTGCAGTTGGAAATGGTGATATTTTTGAATCCGCCGTCCGATTCGGTACCCAGTTTGATGCGCCCATTTTCGCGCCGGCTCGGAAGCATTTTTCCGTTGATCAGCGTTCCTTCCTTAAAGCCCGAAAGTTGGCAATTGGTGATGGTGACATTTTCGGTGGGCCATAACCGATGGAGTGCGTCGGTGGCTTTCAGGCACAGGCCGTCATCATTTGGCGAGTTAATCCGGCAGTCGGAAACAAAGGTATTGCGGCAACAATCAATATCCACACCGTCACGATCGGTGTCGATGGTGATGTTATTAAGCGTCAGTAAATTACAGCCGGTGACAAGAATGCCGAAGTGTCCGCCATGGATTATGGTCACATCACGTATTAACACGTTGGTACAAAGTTTCAGCGCAATGGCTTTATCCCCCACACCCGGAAGTTTGACTCCAATGGTCCGATGATATTTAGCCCAGCGAAACGCATCTGTGGTCAATCCGCCGCCGTTAATTTCTCCCATACCTGTGATCGCAACATTTTTGAGATGTTCCCCCCAGATCAGGCTGTTGTGAAAATAAGTGTGGCCGCCATCTTGATAAGCTTTTCCCGCAAACGGCTCGGCGGGGTCATAGGCACCCAGCGCTATGGGAGCGCCAAGAATTTCCGCCCCGGGCTGTAAATGCAGATTTATATTGCTTTTCAGATGAATGCTGCCGCACAAATATATTCCCGCCGGCACATCAACCGTGCCGCCGCCGTGGGCGTTACAGGCCGCGATGGCACGGTTAATCGCGGGACTGTCCAGATGCTTCCCATTCCCTGCTGCGCCAAAGCGTCGCACGTTGTATCCATGAGCCGCCACTTGCGCGGATGCTGCCGTACCCTGCAAACTTACACCCGCCAGAAGCGCGGCAAGAAGAGTTATGAAGAATCGTCCGAACAAGCGTGTTGAAACTGAAACGTGCATAAAATATTTTCTCCGCAAAAAGCACAGCCGCAGAAACTTACCGCAGGGAACACATATATGCAAATACGTTTGCGCTTCGGGCGTGAATAACTATGAGGATTTGTGCGCACATTTAAGATTTTAAGCCGGGTTTTCGCCACCGACTTCATCGAGCACATGTTCGGCCACAAAAATAGGCACCTGATTGGCAACGCCCAGGGCAATGGCATCACTGGGGCGGCTGTCAACTTCAACACTGTGCCCGTCCTGCCGGATAATCAGCCGGGCGAAAAACGTGTGATCCTGCAAATCGCTGATAACAATGCGTTCCAGTTTGCCGCCAAGTTGTTCGATGACGCTGGAAAGCAACTGATGCGTTTGCGGGCGCGGAAATGCCGTTCCCTTTAACCGATGGTCAATGGCCAGAGCTTCAGCCGAGCCAATCAGAATGGGCAGCGTCCGCGGTCCATCGACTTCCTTAAGAAAAATAAACTGCTGATCGGAAGTTTCGGAAATGATAATACGTTTAAGTTCAACCTGTACGGCCATGCGGAAACTCCATTTCATGACCCGCCATCGGGCGGTTGCCAGCCAACGCTTAGCATAAGTATACTCTCCTTTGCGTGTTCAAGTTGGGTCCGTACTTCCCGCAGAGGTGCGTCAGGAGTTTGCAAATGCTTATCTGCCGGCACCGGAGCGTTCTGCGTTCCGCAACAGTATTGTTTTTATTTTCGGCGGCGTTAGCCAATGGTCAATCTGTTATGCCTCCCAATGTTGCCGCAACCGCCGGGAAAATCGTGGCCGGAATTCACGGTTCATTTGAGGGGCGCATAAATTACACCCCCAATCGGACCATGCCTGGCGGCCCCCTGGTCGGCAACGGTGATCTGGGTGTGGTGATGGGCGGTCGATATGCCAATCAGCCGATATTTTACTTTGGGAAAACAGATTTTTACGGCGTGCTGCGCGGCCGCATGATGCCGATGGGGCACTTGTCGCTTAATATTCCCGCCTTGCGCGGCGGAAAAATGTCGCTTCAAGAAAATATCGGCCCCGCGACTATCAGTGGAACCCTGCATTCCCCCGCTGCCACCCTGGCCATGCAATCCTGGGTAGCGGCAAAGCAAAATCTTATGGTGCTGCAATTGCATAATATTGGCGCGCAATCAATGACCATCCAATCCACCTTGCTTGATGCGTGGAATACGCCGGGTATTAATGCGATTCGCGTGCATGAAAACGAGTTGTCCGGCTTGGCAGTTTCACCGGATTCGGTACAGGTATACCTGGGCAATCGGGTGAAAATGGAAGCCGATTCACGTGGGCAAAAGCCCATGAATTCATCTTTTGCTTTTTCGGGTCGTATTGCGGATATCGCATTATTCCGCCGGGCGATGACGGGTCCCGGCTTACCGCCGCAAAAATCCATTTTCGTGGCCTGGCACCTGCGGCATCTTGCCAGCCACGCCCTGCAGCAGGTCTCGGTCGTATCGTCTTCACATGGGGCGGCGGGTAATTTCGCGGGTATGCAACATGGTCTGATTCGCCTGGGGGTTTTGCGAATCCCACAGAGGCAATTCACCGTATCGGCATGGATAGATGTAACAAAGCCGTATGAGAATAGTTTTGTTTTCTCCGCCATGGCCAACCCCTACTGGCCCCGGAGATTTCCGTATCATCGCGGACTAAGTTTGCGGCTCAATAATGGACGCTTTGAAGCCAAACTCAATCGCACCGCTGTGACTTCCCGCAACCGCCTGCCGATGAATCAGTGGGTGCAAATAGCCGTCAGCTATAATGCGAAATCTCTAACGCTGTATGTCAATGGCCACGCCGTGGGTTCCACTACCGCATTTCCCACCACGGCCCAGGTGATGGGTTCAGATAAATGTTCCATTCACACGGGTGACAAACACTTACCATGGGATGGCTGCGGTCCCAACGGTGTTTTGGTTCAGCGTGTTCTGGGGGCTTCCGCAAACATACGCCATGGTACGCTTACATTTACAATCCCCGCCGGTGCCAACGTTCGTCTGCTGGTCGCGGCAATGGATAGCCATGACACGTCGGATTATCGCGCTGCGGCGGTCAAAATGCTCACCACCGCCAACCAAGAAAATCTCGCCCGGCTTTACGCACAGCATACACAATGGTGGAAAGGATTCTGGTCCAGATCCTATGTTGAAATTCCGGATAAGCTTCTTGAAAATCAGTGGTATGGATCGCTTTACGTTCTGGCTTGCTGCAGCGAGCCGGGCGATACGGCACCGGGTTTGTGGGGTAACTTTATTACTTCCCGCATGATGGGCTGGCAGGGGGATTACACCCTGGATTACAACTTTGAAGCGCCGTTCTGGGCGGCATGCCCGACGAATCATGCGGCGCTTGCGGATAATTACGATTCCATTCTGCTGAACTGGATGCCGCGGGGCCGGGCGATTGCGAAGCATTATGGTCAGCATGGTTTATACTACTTCACGCAAATGACGCCTGTGCCCGGCTGGAGCGATGATCCCTCACATTTTCTGGGGCAAAAATGCGGTGCTGTATTTGCGGCTGTAGATTGTATCCAGCGCTGGCGGTATACGCGCAGTGCTGTGTATGCCAAAAAAATCTGGCCCTTTCTCACGGGTGTCGCGGATTTCTGGGATCATTATCTGAAGCTACAGAATGGCTTGTATATGGATATCAACGATGCCGCCGATGAGGGCTTTCACCGTAATGATGTGAACCCTGCTGCGGATTTAGCTTTTATCCATCTGTTGTACCAGAACCTGATTCCCATGAGTCGGCAGTTGCATAAGGCCGCAGCCCAACGGCGGCACTGGGCCGATATTCTGGCGCATTTAAGTCCGCTGCCGGTGGTATCGCCCTCCGATGTCAATGAAATTTACGTTGCACCGCCCTCGCGCACGCTTACGGATTTGTTGGGTGCGCGGCGCACCGACGGCAAGCTGGTGCTGCGTTTCGCGCAAAAAGGTACAGGCTGGGCTAATCGCAATTATGCATTGCGTTTTGGTCCGCGCAAGCGCGCTGTTATCACTGCTTCCAGTGCGGGGATGGATTCACTTCAGGCCGTATTTCCCGGTTGGCAGATTGGTCTGGAAAGTTCACCGAAAATGTTGAAGGCCGGCCGTGACACCACCGAACTTATGCGAATCTGGTACGATGCAAACGATTCCTCCAGTTTTTATCCCGCCGCCGCCGCCGTCGGCTATAACCCGGAAAAAATCCTCCGTCATCTGCATATATTCGTTCAGCACAACGCCTTTCCTAATTTCGCGTACAACATTCACAACGGCGGAGTAGAAAACGAGGCCACCGTACCCACAGCTCTTTGCGCCATGTTGATCCAGAGCTATCAAAAAAATATTCATCTGTTTCCCGATTGGCCGCTTAATGAGACCGCTCGTTTTGGCAACCTGTTGGCCTGCGGCAATTTTCTGATTTCCAGCGCGATGAGATCGGGGCGTGTTGGGTATGTAAAAATCATCAGCAACGCCGGTCAGCCGCTGCGGCTAAGTAATCCGTGGCCCGGGCAAAGTGTGCACTATCAGATTGTCGCCGGCAAACAGGGTACGCTAAGTGGCACTGTGGTCACGCTGGCCACCCATGCCGGTGAAATAATCAATCTGCGCGCAGGGCAGTAAATCCTCCGCCTGATAGGCTGCTCTATTACGCTCAAAATCTGGCAATGTCATGGTGGGACTCCCGGCCACTGCATACAGCGCATAAATTTATTTCTACAGCGCAAAACTCCACAGACAATCGAGTGTCAAATTCGCGGTTGTATCGTTTCTACCGGGCGAAAATCGAAGCTGCCGCCGGCTGGGAGAAATGCCGAAACGTGTTGATGGTAGCGGCTTTCGCCGTTTTCCGGCGCGTGCGCGAATAGCACCTGCCGCCCGAAGGCGATTGATGGAATGTCTATTAAATCCGAATATTTTTGGCGATGCCCCAGAGGTTGACAAATTGTTCGGTGGAGTTTGCAATTGGAAAAGCTCATGGATTTGTTGACGGTGGGTAAGGTAACTTTGATAAGGGAAAATTCTATGGCGATATCGGGCATTCGGGAAAAAATGAATGAAAACCAAAAGCCGTTTGTTATCGGGGGCATTGTGATGGCCTGTTTGGCCGTTGGATTGTTAATTTGGGAACTAAAACCCGTCAGCGCTCCGCCTGCCCCAAGCAGTTACTATTTTTATGATACGTCCAACGGCAGTATTACCACGGAACCGGTCACCGCCATTTCACCGCTGAAGGGTGCCGGGGGCAAAGATACGCTGGTACAGGCGTTTTTTTTCACCTGCAGCACGTGTGGCGATAAAAAGATCGGCTACCTGCTGAAGTATACACGCCGTGCCAAGGCGGCAAAAGCATATCTTGCCCGCCCGCCCAGCGGCACAATGACCCCCCAGCAGTCCATGCAATTTAATTCCTCCCTTTCCAAATACCAGGTCGCGGTAGCCATGGGCACACTGGTGCGTTTGCCGGCTAAAGGATCGCACTGGTACCCCATCGCCGGCCCAATTGGATCGCAAATCACCAGCCCGCCTCGCTGTTCTGCAACGGCACTGGCTAAACCCTGTTTCCCATGACCGATTCAATGCTGTCGCGCTGAGCTGCCGACGCGCCATTGGGCAATGCCAAGTGCTACAGAGAATAGCTGTTAGCGGCGCGGCGGCACACTTAGATACGCATTACCATTACAAAAAAGTCCGCACATTACGCCGGCCCAGCGCTGGCGTTTTTTTTGCACAGTCTATGCTATCTCTGACTTGGCCCCAAAACAAAACCGGCCGCCTTTTCTATTCGATCAGGCGGCCGGCTTTAGGAGGGTGTAAGGAGGTGGGGTAATTCCAATTTCAAATTGACGGAATCGCCCAAAATCTCAATTAGCTGCATGCGTTTAGGCAGCGCTGTGCGTGAGGTAACTTCTCCTACCACATTCACAACAACGTGTTACTGCGGTTGGTATAACGCAGCGAGCTGTGCCCGTTCGGTCTGCAGATCTGACTGAGTGGGGTTCCAATTTTGGTTCCATTGCAGCGTCCAAAGATCGGGGAGCTTAACGGCTTCCGCATGGCCGTCCGCGAACGCAACATTGGTTGTAAAGCCATGCCGGACGGAAAGAAATCTGGTCATAAAATCCCACCAGACATTACCGCTGTTATACAGGTTGGTGGTCAAGCTCCCCCCTGGGGTATTCCAAACACTTGGGCAGCCCTCGGGCATAAGCCCGTCGAGAATCAGCGGCACCTGATTGGTTGGGGCGCTGTTTTGATAGAATTACCCCAGAACATGCTGGTTGTATTCCCGGCCCAACTTGGGGCTAGGCCATTCAGGTAGTTCTGACCGTCGGCGTCTGAACCGTTGTAGTTGTAAATAAAGCCATTAAATGTGTAACTGCAATAGATGGTACCTACACCGAACGTAGCCGGCGGGTTGTTCGGATTCAGGAAAGCGGCGGGAACCTGACCGGAGTTGTAAAGATTGCCATTCTGATGCAGGAAAACGCGGCACCAAGGCGTGACAGGATCATTTGCGCCTTCCACCCAGCCGATGCCATAATTTACAGTCGTCGCGGGACAAATATAGGATGCAGGCGTGGTCATAAACGGCGCGAGCATTTCGAACCACCCTCCCGCGTTGTCACCGTTTCCGCCAGAGGCCGATTGCCGTGTCATGAAACCGTATTGCGAGACGTACTCCGCATAGGCGGTGCCGAACTGTCGCAGGTTAGAGAGGCATACAGTGTTGGTAGCCAGCTTCTTCGCCCGTGCCAACGCCGGTAGAAGCAATGCAATCAGCAGGGCGATGATGGATATAACCACCAGCAGTTCAATGAGTGTGAAGCCTTTTGGCTTACGACCAATAGGATGTGTGACTTTCATAAATAAAGTCCTCCGAAGAAAAAATACCTGAACCTTCCAGTTTTTCAGTCCCAGGCGACACACCTGAGGCTGCTTAGTTATTTATTTGTCCATCTCGTGTCATCAAGACTTTACTAATAATAATGATCCAAAAGCTTGACGCCACTGCGTACAGCGCATAAATTTATTTCTACAGCGCAAAATTATTATAGGTATTTTGTCGCTCAAATGGAGTGTTGTATTATGAGAAAAACCGTTAAAAGTAAGCGTATTCGCGGCAAGAGTTCCAGGCGAATTGCGCTATTTCTCGAAGAAATGGGACCCTATGGCGAGCGTGCTATGCAGGCTATCGCGCAGTTTGCCCGAGGCCGGGGAACCTGGCGCGTCGATATGGCCAACTTTGGCGAAGTTACTGCCGATGAGATTACCGCCGGAAAAGTCGATGGCGTTATTTTCGGCCGCTGGGGGGCGTTGCCGGAGTTGCTCAAGGCTATCAACCATAGCGGCGTGCCGACGGTGGATATTTCCGGTTCTGATGAAGTGCAAACACCTCCCGCCCGCGTGATGCCCGATGACCGTGGCGTCGGAATAATGGCAGCCGAACATTTTCTCGCCCGTGGTTTTGAGCATTTTGCGTATTATGGCCTGCCCGAGGAATTTAATCATCGCTGGGAAAAAGCCCGACGGGATGGATTCCGCGATACGCTTGCCGGCCGCGGCTTATCAACGGATTGCTTCAGTGGCTCCGCCCGTGGATGGAATGAACTCCATGATCGCGTCCATCTGTTGGCTTTGAGCCGCTGGTTGATCAAGTTGCCCAAGCCCTGCGCGGTGCTGGCCTGTATTGATGCCTTCGCGTATGAAATTCTGCGTTTGGCGCGGGAATCCGGCATGGCGGTTCCCGAGGATATCGCGGTCTGCGGTGTGGATAACCGCCTGTGGATTTGCATGCTGGCCAACCCCACCATTACCAGTATCCCCCTTGACGGCGTGCAGGCCGGGGCACGCAGCGCTCAATTGCTTGACAAACTCATGGCCGGCGGCGCGGTTCCGAAAGAGCCGATACTCATTGCGCCCCTGCCCATTGAACATCGCGAATCTACCGATGTCTACGCCTTCCATGACGCCGACGTGGTGGAAGCACTGCACTATATTCGGGATCATTGCAACCGGCCGATCACCGTGTCGGATATCCTTCGGACAATTCCTGTTTCCCGAAGATCGTTGGAAATGCGATTTAAAAGCCTGACCGGTCAGACGTTGCAGGCGGAAATCTGGAGAGCGCATTTGGACCGTGCCAAGCGACTGCTGCTGGAAACGGATCAATCCATCTATGACGTTGCCGAAAATTCGGGATTTCGCACGTCCGCGACTTTTAATGTCATGTTCCGCCGGGCCGTTGGCAAGACGCCCACCGAATTTCGTCGGCAGGTTAAATTGCCAATGCGACAGCCTTAATCGGTTCGGCGGGAATTTTCGGCGGCGTGTTCTACTTCGGTATAAGAGCCGATACAGTGATTTCCGTTACTTATCCGAATTGGCCGGTGACGTAGGCCAGGGTTTGCTGGTGGTCGGGGTTGTGGAAGATTTTATCGGTGGCACCCACTTCAATAAGGTTGCCCATATAGAAAAACGCGGTCTGATGGGCCACGCGCACGGCCTGGTGCATATTGTGCGTGACAATCACGATGGTCATGGTTTTGCTTAATTCATTAATCAGCGATTCAATGGTTTTCGTGGCGATGGGATCCAGCGCCGAACAGGGCTCATCCATCAGCAGTACTTCAGGGTCTACCGCAATGGCCCGGGCAATGCAGAGACGCTGCTGCTGGCCGCCTGAAAGGGACAACGCGGAAATATGCAGGCGGTCTTTGACTTCATCCCAAAGCCCGGCCGAGCGTAAGGATTTCTCAACCTTTTCGGCAATCACCGTCTTTCCGCGAATGCCATGAATTCGCAGCGGATAGGCCACATTTTCAAAAATGCTTTTGGGAAATGGATTGGGTTTCTGAAATACCATGCCGGTGCGTTTGCGCAATTCCATCACATCCACCCGGCGGTCATAAATATCAGAACCGTGGATTTTGATACTGCCGCGCACGTGGCAATGTCGGATCAGATCATTCATGCGGTTAAAGCAGCGAAGAATGGTTGATTTGCCGCAGCCTGACGGCCCGATAAACGCCGTCACTTCGCCATGGGCAATGTGCAGATTTACGCCGTGAACCGCCCGGCCTTTTCCATAAAATACTTCGAGGTTCTTTATTTCTATTGCCTGCCGCTTGGCGTGGTGGTCCGGAGCCACCGGAATCATGCGCGGCAAATTTCCGGCATGACCGTTATGTTGCGACGCGTGCGGGCGTGAGGCGGATTCCGTTGTAATTGGCGGCGTCATGGTAAATACCTCCGCGATTTTCAGTCGCTTGCTTTTTGCTTGTCTGCCCGGCGTACGCCAAGCAAAGGTTCATCAAACCCATGCAATAACAGTATGACATCGGTAGGGATGGAGCAAGGGTTTTCCGGTAAAAAAGTCCATATTAGCGCAACATTATCCATTGAGTTACGCAGTTTTAGCGCAATGTTAATATTTTTACGAAAATGAAAATACCCTGTGGGCCGCACAAAGCCGCTAAATACAAAACAACCCGAATTAAAAAACTCATCGCGTAGAGCTTCGCCGCGTAAAAGTTGCAACGGTTATGGTTCGTTGGCCCTGCGAAAATCGGCGTTGGCCTTTCGTGCTCGGCGGGGGCGGATATTCTTTGCGTCGTACGATGTTTGAGTCACTGCGCTGGCAGTCGCGGGCGATGGGGCAGGGAGAAAAGGTTTCAGTGGAGCTGGCTGCCTATTTCGACGCCACCACGGGAAGTTTTCCGCGAAGCCCTGCGAACCCCGGCCGGTGCCTGGGCGTAATACATTATCGAGAGCGGAGCAGGCTTCCCTTTCGCGCGCCTATGATCGCTATACTTAAAGCGGTGCGATATGGCGTGGCCATGGTTTTATGATTTAGCGGTGTCTCCACTGGAGGTTCTGGGATTATCCCGGCTGCGGAAAAATCTCGTGGCCCAGGCTGCGGGCCGAGTTTTAGAAATCGGCGGCGGAACCGGCGCGAATATGTCCCATTACAGCACCAACTGCCAACTGGTGCTCACTGATCCGGATGAGGCCATGCTGCGGCGTGCCGGCAAGCGAAGCAATATTGTCGCGCGCACAGCGAACCGGGTGGCGGCCGATGCGCAGTGCCTGCCGTTCCGGTCCGCGAGTTTTGATATGGTCGTCGCTACCTTGGCGTTCTGTACCATTCCCCAGCCGGCGATGGCTTTCCGGGAAGTTCAACGCGTACTGCGACCCGCAGGAAAACTATTGCTTTTGGAACATGTCCGCGCTGCCGGCCCATGGATTGTCCGATTGCAAAATGCCTTAACGCCGTCGTGGCGCATCCTGGCCGATGGCTGTCACCTTAATCGCGATACTCTGGGCGTTGCCACGGCCAATGGTTTCCAAGTGGTTCAGAAACGCTATGCCCTGAACGGGGCCTTGCTGACCGCAATACTCATAGCCAATGACTCCACAGCCGCAGCGCGGAACGGCAAATAATATTACCCCGCCGATACCACGCCCATGGCACCGGGCTTGCCGGCACCGGGCATTAATTCCGGACGGCCGATGGCGCGATAAATCAATCCAGCGGCCAGGACTTTGGTGCTGCCGAGGCAATTTCGCCCGTCAAAAACATATTTGCCACGCATCAGGGATGCGATGTGCGGCCAATCCTGGGTGATAAATACCGACCAGTCGGTAACCACCGCAACGGCATCAGCGCCGCGTGTGCATTCATCGACGCCCTTGGCCCATGTAACTTTATCACCGAGTGTGCGCCGGGCATTTTCCATGGCCTGCGGATCATACACTCGAACTTTTATGCCGGCGGCCAGCAGCGCGTGAATAACTTCAATGCTGGGGGCTTCACGCATATCATCGGTATCGGCCTTAAAGGCCAGCCCCCATATCGCCACCTGCGGTTCCGCTACTGCGGCCAGAGCTTTGATAATGCGCGTGGCAAAGGCTTTTTTCTGTCGGGTGTTGGCCTTTTCAACACCGCTTAACAAATGCGGTTCCAAGCCGAATTCCTGCATCTGGTGCACCAGGGCGGCGACATCTTTAGGAAAGCATGATCCGCCGTAACCCACGCCCGCTTTTAAAAAGGATGGCCCGATGCGTTTGTCCGTGCCGATGCCGACGCGCACGGATTCAATATCGGCACCGATGGCCTGCGCCAACTGGGAAAGCTCATTAATAAAGCTGATGCGCACCGCCAGCATGGCGTTGGAGGCGAATTTGGTGAGTTCCGCGCTTTGCCGACTCATGGAGAAAATGGCATAGCCGCGGTCAATTAACGGTTGATAAATTTCACGCAGAACTTCCATACCAGCGTTGGAATTGGCCCCGAAAACAATGCGGTCCGGCTGCATGAAGTCCTGGATGGCGGTGCCTTCGCGCAGAAATTCCGGGTTGTTGACCACTTCAATGCGGTGCGGACTCTTGGCTACCTGCTGGGCGACAAGCTCGCCGGTGCCCGGTGGAACCGTGCTTTTAATGACCAGTGTTTTGGGGCCGTTGGCGTGCTTAAGAACATCTTCCACAGCGGCAAATAACATACTTAGATCCGCTCCGCCCTTGGGGGACGGCGGCGTGCCTACCGCAATGAACACACCTTGCGATTCTTTAATCGCCGCCGCGATATCCGTTGTAAAGCTTAGCCGGCCCGCCGAAGCTTCCGCTAAAATCAATTCCGATAAACCCGGTTCATATATGGGAACCTTGCCCTGCGCCAGCCCGGCGACGCGCTTGGCATCCACATCCACGCCGATGATCTTATGGCCCAGCGCCGCCAGACATGTGCCGCTAACCAAGCCGACATAACCACATCCGATAACCGCAATTTTCATGAAAGCTCCAAAATAAGGCAGCCGAAAGGTGCTTACATTACACCCAAGCCCCACCGCGCCGGAACTGCTGCACGTGAACAAAACCACAAGTATAGTGTTCAACGCCCCGGGCATCACCGGCCGCCCGGAGATTATCGGCAATTTTCGTCATTGTTCTGAATTTGTCCAATGAAATGCAAAATCCGTTAAAATAGCGGTGGCGTGCGTGCGGTTCGCGCAAGAGCGATGTTTTATGGCTCACGGACCTACGCTTAAAGCGACCGGCTTTAAAATCCGGATTAAAAAAGGCTCCCGACCAGTGGCGGGATGGTGCTGACGATGTTTATTGATGAAGCGGAAATTGAAGTATTTGCGGGCAAAGGGGGCAATGGGTGCGTTTCCATGCGCCGGGAGAAATATATTCCCCTGGGTGGGCCGGACGGTGGTGATGGCGGCAAGGGGGGCAGCGTCTATCTGGAAGCGACAGAGGGGGTGGAAACTCTGCTGGATATGGTTGGGCGACATCATTGGCGGGCGGGCAACGGCGAAAATGGTCAGGGCAAGAAAAAGGCCGGCAGCGATGGCAACGATCTGGTGATTCGTCTGCCGGCGGGAACGATGGTCTACGACGCGCAAACCGGGTTGCTCCTGGTTGATCTGCTGCCGGTGGGGAAACGGGCATTGGTGGCCCGGGGTGGAAAAGGTGGACGGGGCAATTTGCAATTTACATCGTCGGTGCGGCAGGCTCCGGATTTTGCGGAACCGGGGGAACCGGGGCAGAATCGAAAATTAAAATTGCAACTTAAGCTCATTGCGGATGTCGGCTTGATCGGCAAACCCAATGCCGGTAAATCCACACTGCTGTCACGGTTATCCGCGGCGCGGCCGAAAATCGCGGATTATCCTTTTACCACCCTTAAGCCGCAGTTAGGCATTGCGGAACTGGATATGGAACGCCGCCTGGTGCTGGCCGATATTCCAGGCTTGATTGAAGGTGCCTCGGAAGGGGCGGGATTGGGGTTGGATTTTCTGCGGCATATTGAACGCACGCGCGTTCTGGTGCATTTGTTAGATATGGTTCCCATGGATGATACGGCCCCCATTGACAGCTACCATGCCATACGCGCGGAACTAATAGCCTACAGCCCTAAACTGGCGGCCAAACCGGAAATTCTGGTCGCCAATAAAATGGACCTCACCGGAGCATCGGAAGCACTGGCGGATTTGCGCACGGCGTTACCCGGAAAACAGATTCTGGCGGTCAGCGCCGCCACCGGCACCGGCTTGCGGCCGTTGCTGGAAGATTTGTGGCAGCTTATTATTGCCACTCCACCCGGCGACGCGGTTGAGGAAACTCCGCCGATGATCGCGGTGAACCTGGATCGTGTGCGGGAATCTTCCGCCAAACTGGCCGATGCGCAGTTGGCGGCGGAAGTGGAAGCGATTAAAGCGGATGATGTTCGCAAGGGCAAGTACTATCGGCGTACCAAAGCGGATCGAACCAGAGACCGCAATAAAAAAAGACTTTCATAACAACATGGAGCGCAATTGTGAGCGTGATTGCCATTGACATAGGAAACACCCGCATCGGCGTGGGGTTATTTACCGCCGGGAAAAGTGCCGACCCGGCCCTGCGGTTCAATCATTCCGATCTGCAATCCGAAATGCTGGCGTATCTTGAGAAACTCTCCACCGGCGTAACCGATGGCGGCCGGCGGCCTGATGGGGTGGTGTTGGCCAGTGTCGCCCCCGAATGGACGGACCGCGTGGCGGAGCTTATCAGCAATCGCTGCTCAATGACGCCGGAAATTGTGGGTAGGGATCTGAAAATTCCCGTGCAAACCAATCTGACCGATGAATCCACCGTGGGTGTGGACCGTCTGCTTGGAGCATTGTGCGCGTATGTGAATACCGAGCAGGCCTGCGCCATTATCAGTGCGGGGACCGCTTTGGTAGTGGATTGTATTGATGATGCGGGGATTTTTCTTGGCGGGGCCATTGCGCCGGGCCTGGCGCTGGCGGCCAAGGCCATGCATACGGGCACCGCGCAACTTCCCATGGCGAATCTGGATTTGCCGCAGGAACCCTTTGGCCGCGACACGATGGCAGCACTGAATCTCGGGGCGTATGCGTCCATCCGCGGCGCGGCGGCGTATCTTCTGGAACGGTACGCGGAAAAGCTCGGTCATTGGCCGCATGTGGTGGGTACGGGCGGCGATGCGATGCGCGTCTTCGGCAACAGCGGCCTGGTGGATTCCTTTATTCCCGATCTGGTGCTGCAAGGTGCCGCCTTGGTCTGGGAGCATCATCACGGGGAAGATATTGCAAGTTGAGCAATCCGCAAGGCCGGGAGATTTGCGGATTCAGCGTTGCAAGGCACAGAGCTTGGCAAAACGGATGGTGCGCATGAAAACACAGTTCATAATATGTTCACGACGGTGGCCGGGGCGCGTGGAAAGCAAAAATAAACTGTAACAATTAACTCGGCGGTATGTTGTGTTTCAATAGAAATGTCACCCCCTTGTTTCAATAGAAGTGTCACCCCACGGGCTGGTTGGGATATACCGGT
>DAHVEJ010000190.1 GCA_027313145.1 Phycisphaerales bacterium
CTACGAACGACACGTTAAGTTATTACGTCAACGGCGTGCTGCAAGGCACTGCGTTTGTCACGGGCGGCTTGAATCTTTCACAACTGGCGGGCACGGGGCCACAGAGTAACGGCATTGGCGGATTCGATGCCTTTGGTGATCCCTCATTTGCCGGTACCACCACCGACTTGCGAATTTATGGCTCGGCTTTAACCGCGGGTCAGGTCCTGTATGATTACCAAACATTTGTGCCCACGGCCGTTCCCGCGCCGGCGTCCGTGTTGTTAATGGGTACTGGATTGATTGGCCTGCTGCTGGTACGCAGTCGCCGATCCGCACAGGCAATGGGTTTTTCGGTAGTACCTAAGGATCGGTAAATAGGTTGATGTACGTTTATATCGGTAGTCATTTTCCGGCTTACCCGTTACTTTAGCGAACCTGGAGATAATGGATGCCTTCGCAAGTATGTTTTCTAACTTGGAGTTGTTCAATGCGTGTATGGACAAAAAGTGTCTTTCTTTCGACCCTTGCAGCGATGCTTATGTTGGGACAATTCTGTGCTGGATCAACCGCATCGGCGGCACCGGCCTTTCGTCCGCCGGCGGTACCGCTGGTCACGTTTGATCCGTACATGAGTATCTGGTCAGAGAATAACCATCTGGCTAATCACCGCACGCGCTACTGGGATGGCCGCATCCAGAGTCTGGTAAGCCTGGTACGTGTTGATGGCACAACCTATCGCCTCATGGGCAATCAGCCCAATACCGCGCCGGCAATGCACCAGGTCAGCGTAACCGTGCGGCCAACGACCACGATTTATCAGTTCACCAATAGCAAAATTGATCTCACACTGACCTTTATGACGCCGCGTTTGCCCGCGCGTCTCAAGACCATGACCCTGCCGGTGACATATATCACCTGGAGTGTAAAATCCGCCGATGGCCAATCCCATCAGGTACAGTTGTATTACAGCACCAGTTCCGCCATTGCCGTCAACCATGATAATCAGAAAGTGACCTGGAGCCGCAAAACCTTCGGGCCGTTGACCGCGTTGAAAATAGGTTCCACCACGCAGGATTATTTTGATATTTCCGGTGATCCGGTGGGGTTGGACTGGGGCTATATTTATACCGCCGCCTCCCGCCAACAAAGCACCTCGCTTCTGGCTTCCAATGGCCGGTGCATCAATGATTTTGTAGCGCACGGGCGCTTGCCGGAGACGGATTCCACCAACAAGCCCCGCGCGGTAACTGCCGGCGAGCCGGTGGAAGCGTTTGCCTTTAATCTGGGTCATGTCGGGCATGCGCCGGTCACGCGGCATGTGATGGTGGCTTATGATGAAGTTTATGCCATTGATTACTTTGGAGACTATCAGAGACCTTATTGGCGGCACATTTTTAAGACACCCTCCAAAATGTTCCAATGGGCGGCAAGCCACTATAAATCTCTCATGAAGAAAAGCGCTGCCTTTGATTCAGCGGTGATCGCCGACGCGAAGCGCATCGGCCACTATCAGTATGCCACCATTGTTTCCATGGCCTATCGACAGGCCCTGGCGGCTATGGGCATGTCCGCTGATTCCCATGGTACGCCCATGGTCTATACCAAGGAAGAGACCAGCAACGGGGATATTGCGACCGTGGATGTGTTTTTCCCGGCCTCACCGCTGTTGCTGACGTTCTGCCCGCAACTGGAAGCCGCTTCCATGGTGCCGGTACTGAATTCCGCCAATACCCCACGCTGGAAGTTTGCCTGGTCTCCGCATGATTTAGGCACGTATCCAATATGCACGGGCCATTACAATTCCGGTGGAGAGAACATGATGGTGGAAGAAAGCGGTAATATGATTATTCTGGCTGCCGCCATCGCCAAAGCGGAGGGGAATGCGGACTTTGCCACCAAGTATTGGCCGCTTTTGACCAAGTGGGTCCAATACCTGAGGAAAAGCGGCTTTGATCCGGGAAAGCAGTTAAGCACCAACGACTTTCTGGGCTTCATGGCCCACAATGCCAATTTATCGGTGAAAGCCATTGTGGCCATGGGGGCTTATGGCATGTTATGCCGCATGCGCGGTATGACTGCGGAAGCCAATGACTATCAGGCGTTGGCCCGCCGCTGGGCACGTAAATGGATGAAGGTGGATAATGATGGCAACCATTACCGCATGGCCTTCAACCAACCCGGTACCTGGAGCATGGTTTACAACATGGTCTGGGATCAGGCGTTGGGACTGCACATATTTCCCATGTCGGTAAGACGTAAGGAAATGGCCTTCTATATGACCAAACTCAATAAATATGGCCTGCCGGATCGCAGTACGGTAACGCAGACTAAAACCGATTTTGAAATCTGGACCGCCACGCTGGCTACCAAGCATTCACAATTCCAGGCGATCATCAACCGTATCTATAAATTCCTGGATCAAAGCCCGGCCCGGGTACCATTTGCCGATCAGTATGGCACACGCAAAGCCTGGGCCGGTATGCACGCCCGACCGGTGATGGGGGCGGCATTTATGCCAATCATGAATCAAACCCAAGTATGGCTAAAATGGGCGAGCCGGGGTGCCAAGTTCCCCAATAACTGGGCACCATTGCCACCGCCGCCGGTCATCAAACAAATTGTGCCCACCGCACAGAATACACCCATTATGTGGCACTACACGATCAATAAACCGTCTGCCGGCTGGAATAAACCAGGATTCGATGACAACGCCTGGCAAAGAGGCCCGGCGGGCTTTGGAACATTGGATCCGGGTGTATCACCGCGCACGCGATGGACAACGGATAATATCTGGCTGCGGCGACACTTTACCATGCCGGCCGGCCATTATCCGCATCTGGTGGTGTATTGTTATCACGATGAAGATGTGCAAATTTACATCAACGGCGTATTTGCCGCTTCCGCACCGGGATACAGCACCACTTATGTGCCACTGCGTTTAACGCCCGCCGGCAAAAAAGCGTTACATCCGGGCCGCAACCTCATGGCGGTCCATGTCCTGCAAACCACCGGCGGCCAGTTCTTTGACGCGGGATTGGCACAATGGTATATACCGAAGAATTAAAATATGGTCGGGAACATGGGGCCCTGAGGTTGATAAAATCTCCATTGCGTCGGATGATTCTGTGATGAACTATCTCACCGGTCAGAGTTTGATTTCCAGTGCCGGATCCCTGTTGTTTGCCGGAACTCTTGCATTGGGATTCACCGGCGGTTGCCGGGGCGTCAACCGTACGGCGTTAGTATCGCCGACCGGACATGGCGACTCTATGACGGCCGGAATGATCGTCGCGAAAAATAAAGTGGCTGTTCACGCATTGGCCGTGCCCGCCGCACCGTCGCCGCGAATCGTCCGGCTGCTTGACCGGAACTGGCAACTTCATACCATGCCGACGGATACCGGCGGTCAGATTGTTCCGATGTTAACGGTGGAAGAAATTAAAAAGCTCCGATGCCCCTGGCCTGCCGGCTCATGGACACCGGTGAATTTACCTGACGACTATATTGTCGCAGGTAAATTTTCCCGCCATGCGGTGGGCCGCTATGCGCCGCCGGGCGAGTCATTTCCCGTCAATCGCTACGAATTTTCGCAACACGCCTGGGGGCACCATGGGTATTTACCGGTTTTCCCGGCGTGGTACTACCGTCGACTCAGCGTCCCCGCAGCGGATAACGGTAAAACTATCTGGCTGAACTTCGGCGGGGTATATCGCGATGCGGTGGTATTCGTAAACGGTCATTGTGTGGGCCAGCATCCCAGCGGGTATACCGGCTTCCGATACAACATCAGCCCGTTGGTGCACGTGGGGCACCGCAATACGTTGGCGGTATATGTGGATCCGCGATGGTTTGAGGGGTGGTGGTACGAAGGTGGGGGAATCTACCGCCATGTTCGTTTGATCATCACCGATAAACTCCATGTGGAGCCTTGGGGAACATTCGTCATCAGCAGGGTGCCGGGAAAAATTCATGACAGCAGCTCCTTCGGCGATGAGGCCAACGTCCAACTGGCCATCAAGACCACGGTGAAAAATGCCCATAAAAGCGGAAGGTCCTTTATCCTTATTTCGCGCGTCATGAATCCAAAGGGGAATATCGTGGCAGTTGTTTCCAGTCCGGAGCATCTGGCGGCCGGTAAAAAGGAGACCTTTACCCAGCATACCCCATTGGCCAATGCGGCATTATGGTCGCTGCATCACTGCAATTTATATCATCTCCTTACCGACCTTGAAGTAAATCACAGGCGTGTGGATGACAAGCGCACCACGTTCGGCATTCGCACGCTGAAATTTGATCCCAACCGCGGCTTTTTTCTTAATGGTCGGCATGTGGAAATAAAGGGCACATGCAATCACCAGGATTTTCCAGCCGTGGGTATCGCAGCGCCGGATAACCTGTGGTTCTGGCGGATCGCCAAACTCAGGGCCATGGGGTCCAATGCGTACCGCACGGCGCACAATCCGCTGGCTTCAGCGTTTTACCGCGCCTGCGATCACCTGGGCATGTTGGTAATGGATGAGAACCGCCATCTGGGGGACACCTATCTGCCAAAGGCTTTTCCGGGCGTCAAGGTTGGCAACCTTGCGGACCTGAAAACCATGGTTCTGCAAGCCCGTAATGATCCATGTGTTATCATGTGGTCCTTGTGCAATGAGGAATGGCGGGGCCGGCCGCCGCTGCAGGCCTCCCACGCAGGAGCGTTGATATTGCAGCCCATGCTGCAACTGGTACACCGCCTGGATCCGACGCGGCCTGCGACATCAGCCATGAGTGGCGGTTTCAATCGGCGAGGATTCGCTTCGGCTGAGGATATCATCGGAATGAACTACAGCTATCCGGTCTATTTCAAAACGCACCGGCTGTTTCCGCGCAAGATGATTTTCGGCAGCGAAGATCAGGATGGCTACAGCGCCCGGGGCGCAGTCAACACAAACATCAAAGCGGGCCTGATATCCGAATTCGGTGAATGGATGCAAAAGGGAAAAGAAGTTCCCGTGTGGGGCAATGCCCCTTGGAATTCCGCCGCACTGGTACTCACGCATCGGTTTATAGCCGGCGAATTTATCTGGACCGGATTCGATTATCGTGGCGAACCTAATCCCACGCAATGGCCTGATGTCAGCAACAACACGGGCATGATGGACCTGTGCGGTTTTCCGAAAACCAGCTATTATTTCTGGAAGGCCTGCTGGACTAAAGCGCCGCTGGTATACATTTTCCCGGCATGGAACTTCCCGAACTCCATGATCGGCCAACCGATCCGGATTCGCTGTTATTCCAATTGCCGACGGGTAGCGTTGTTTCTCAATGGCCGAAGCCTGGGCGGTAAACGCATGAAACAATATAAATATCTTGACTGGACAGTTCCGTATGTACCCGGCACCCTGGAGGCTCGCGGCTACAACGCGGGCCGACGAATGGCGGCCCATGATACGCTTCGGACCGCCGGGCCGGCGGTGGCACTGCGGTTGACAGATGAATTCACCCCTCTCCGGGCTGACGGCGAGAGCATCGCACCCATCGCCGTTGCGGTGGTGGATGACCGCGGACAGATTGTTCCTGCTGCAGCCAACAAGGTATATTTCAGTGTCCGCGGGCTTGGAAAGATCGCGGGCGTAGGCAACGGCGATCCAGCCAGCCATGAACCCAATAGGACGGATTATCGCCGGGCATTTCACGGCCGGTGTATGGTCCTGGTGCGTGCTGGTTATAAGCCGGGAATCATCCGCGTCACCGCGACAGCGCGCGGGCTTAAACCCGCTATTCTTGAACTACGGACCCAATCGCCGTCTGAATATGGAGAATTGCCATGAATCGCCTTGCCCCCATTCTAGGATGTTTGACGATTCTGGTTGTCACCGTGTCGGGTTTGACCGCTGCGCCCAACTCGCCAATGCCCCGGCAAGTTACATTGCCCCGCGCCACTCGGCCTTATCCGACGCTTCAGCCTAAAATGCCAGCTCCGGCACGGCATCTGTTTGTTGCTAAGATGGCGGGACTTTCTAAATCCCAGCGCGTACTGCTGACCAGTTTGCAGGGTCTGGTAAACCGCGCCAAACCGCGCATTTTTCTGATATGGGGAAAAGATGATTCTTTTTGGCTCAAGCAAATGCAAAAGCAGGGGGCAACCGGAACAACCATCCCGGTACGACATCCGCTTTCGCTCGTGCGGCGTTTTCGCGCATCGATCCACGGCGCTGTCGTGCCGGATCCGAACGTGTATGACTCCCCGGACATAGCCGCAGATATTGCGGCAGTCGATGATCTCGTCATTGCCACACCGCAATTGGCGCACCGGTTAAATCTGCCGATTCGGGTCGATTTACGCGGCAAGTTCACATCCGATGCCCAGGCCCTCCGGTATTTACGCGTGCGCCTGGCAGGGGAGATGAATCCGTTTTTATTCTTGTGCCTTGATCCGAAGCTACTTGCCGACGGTGGGGAAGATCAGATTATCGCGGCCAAAGGTATGAGCTTCTGGGTTACCGGCCCCGATGCCGGTAACGAGCCTGGTGCGAACATGGCTGCGGAAAAATGGCAGATAGAACGTCTTTTTTCGCAAACTCCGCTCGATGGCGTGGTACGCGGCTATTGGTGGTGCGGCAATCGCATGGGCCTGGATGAAGGGCCGGGCGTGGCACTGGGGGCTAAGTATGGAAAAATCACTGTAGTCAGTGACTATCTGCAAAATATGTCGGTCTTTAGTGGCGTGAATCTGTCGCGCATCACCCAGCATTTTGCGCCGCCGCCGCCGTTGAATCGATCCAAAGTTTACCTGTCTCTGGCCATCTCTGACGGGGATAATCTGTGCATGTGGTACCACTTTTTTCGGCATTGGTTTGTCAACCCCGCACACGGCAAACTGGCCATCGGCTGGGGCATGGGGCCGACACTCATTGATGAAGCCCCAACGCTGGCCCGCTGGTTCTACCAGCACGCCGACAGCAAGGATGAGTTCTTTTGTGATGTCTCAGGCGCGGGTTATATTTATCCGCCGGACTGGGGAAAAAGATTGCTCCACCGACGTGCAGCCTTCAGTAATTTTTACAATTGGACATGGAAATATATGCAACGCATGGACATGAAAACCCTGCGTACTATGCCATTGGCCGGCACTTCCGGGCGGCAGGACAGGGCCTCGATTGCCCAAGTTGCCGGGGCGTTGCCCCACGTCAAATTTCTGCTGCCGGATTACAGTTATCAAGGTGAAACGCGTTATGCGCATCTAACCTATATGCTGCCGTCCGGCCAGGCGGTGTTTCGCGCGGCGGTCATTGGCGGGGGGGTGAAAAATCTAGTGCGGCAAATACGCCAACGCGTGGGCCGCATCCGCCCGGCATTTCTCAATGTGTTTATTTCACCATGGGACAGAAATAATTTGCCGGAGTTAATCAGGCTTATGAAAAAGCTGGGACCTGGATTTGTGGATGTCACGCCCTCCCAGCTTGATACGCTTTATCGCGAAGCATCAAAGCGGGCAGTGCAATAGAGGTTAAACGCCGACCCGGATCGGCTGAAAAACAGAAATGGAACACAATTAAAATTGAAAGCAGAGGTTTTTATGAAATGTGTAACACATCAGGCAATGGATCGCCGCAGCTTACTAAAGGTTATTGCCGCCGCAGTCGTACTGGGTACTATTTCAACCCGCGCATCCACAGCATTGGGATTTAATTCCGCTTCCGCACCCGATAGCTCGGACCCCGGTGCCGGGCCATGTTCCGGGCTAACATGTTCCACCCGCCCCATTATCGGCACGGGGTGGCACGGCCACACATTCCCTGGAGCCACAGCCCCATTTGGATTAGTGCAATTAAGCCCGGATACCGCCGGGCCGCCCGAGCCGAAGTGGAATACCACATGGGATATTTATCATTGGGACCACTGTCCCGGTTATCATTACCCGGACGATGTGGTCAAAGGATTTTCGCACACGCATCTTTCCGGTACGGGAGCCAAGGACCTTGGCGATGTTCTAGTTATGCCGGTAGTGGAAGGCCGCAACTGGAGTTGGGAAGCACTGGCTCCGGGTAAGCAACATGCCGATCAGATCGCC
>DAHVEJ010000191.1 GCA_027313145.1 Phycisphaerales bacterium
CCAATGGCGAAACCGCGCCGCCATTGAATCTCGAAAGCGACATGAACGTAAAATAGAGTAGCGCTGTAGTATTAGATGCCCTGAGAGACTCAATGGCGGTTCGATGCGATCTTGACAACAGGCCTATGCCGGCCGCCGGAGCGTGGCTGCCCCGAAGGACGATCCGGGGATGGCCACGCGCGTAAGCCTCCAATGATGGGGGCGTGTTGGAATGTCACGTCCTGAAAATCCCCTTACTTGCGGAGCACCTACACAGGGACCATTTACCGCGGTTCAAGGCATCGTAAACAACGCAGCCCGCAGCGGCCCGTGGCGATCGTGACATAAATCAGACGTATCGCTTTTTGATGGTGCTATTGTCGATAATTGTGGATGACAACAACGTGCGGTAACACGTCTTGGCGAAGAGTGTTCAACCGTCAAGCTCGGCGACAGGATCGTCGGAATCGATAATTGCCCTTACCTTGCCGAGCACCTCATCAAGAATCTCTTCGGTGGCTTTGGCGACAAATTCGCATTCGCGCTCTCGGAAATCAATGCTTTTAACCTGATCAGTCAGGACGACGCTGTTAATATTTTTTTCCGCCTTTTCTGGAAGGATTCCCGCTGTAACCGCAACGTCAAAGGGCCATGGCTTCGTGTTTGAGCTGACAGGACAAACCAGGGCGAAGTCGGTTTTTTTGGAAAAGGATGCCGTGGATAAGACCAGGGCGTAATGCCGATCCGCCAACTCTCGTCGAGCTGATGGAGAAAAGTTAAGGTGTACAAAATCCCCGCGTTCCGGAAAATAGATGTGTCTGGCCATAGCGCATCGTCTCTTAGAGAATCTCTCGCCCGACGCTCCCGGTGATTTGCTGGCGATGGGGATTAGCGGTGGTACAACGCCGGAGTAATGAGGAGAGCTTGTAAACCCGCCGCTGACGCTTTTTCTGAATGAACAACCCCTTACGACCGGGCGTAAGCGTAACCCGAGAACCAAGCTCCAAGCCCATTTGATCGGCTACGGATTTTGGAATCCTCAGTGAACGGCTGTTTCCCCATTTTTTTATTGTCGCTGTGATCGCCATACGTAATCCTCTGATAAGCAATTACCAATCGCAATGTCGATACATTGAGTATACCCTTACTTGCCCGGTCCGGCAACTGGGCGACTATCCACAGATTTTATATCTGTGCTGGTGAGGTGCGCCAGTGAAACCATTTGTGTCTTATGAACTGAAAGGAGCTCATGATGGAATGATCCGTTAGCCATGTAGCCGGCTGGGCCTTATCGGGAGCAACCCGTGGCGACGAAGGATCGGCCTCCCGCAAAACCTTTTATGATCCTCACATCTTGCCGGGCACCGGGGCTTTGTGATGGGCGAATCGGCACCAATTTCCCCAGCACTGGCATTGAGTAGCTGGGAGTTTCTCTGGGTGCTCCAGTGCTGGTTAATTCAATAGCTTCGGGCGTTTGCGATTAGCTGATACAACTGCGTGATGATCTTGAAAACTCGCTTGTCCGAAGGACGATCCGGGGATGGTTACTTCGGTTAATCGCCAATGCCCTGCGATTTGCTGGAACGCCAGCGCTCGCTGCGCGTGGAGGCCCGCGAATTTCGCCGATACGGTACAGAAGATTTTCTTGACACCCTTCCGGCTTGGCGCGACGGATAATTGGCCGCCCTTTCTTGCCAGTTCTCTCGGCAATGTCACGGCCCATGGCTTTACCGGTAGGTTCCCGTGGGCTAGATCAGCCATAACGCATTTCGTTCCCGCATTCAGCATCAGGTCCACTTGCAGCCGGGCGATGGTGGTATTGGTGAGTTTGAGTTGATAGGAAAACACCTCCGCCAACACCACAAAACATGCCGCCACCAGGGCGATCATCGCGACGACGGTGATGATGGCAAAACCGCGCGGGCGCTGGCCATGCGTTCGTTGGAACGAATTGGACAGACAATGTTTCCTCATGGTCCGCCAGCCTTTCCGGAGTCCGCCAGCACCCGCGGAAAATCCAGCATTTGGGAAACGCGTTGCTTATCATGCAGCCAGCAGATAGTTATAGCACCATCGGCGGATTGCGTAAAATGAAAATCGGGCAGCAGTGCGGGCCAATATCGGGGTCGGGGCGAGTTTTTTCCATCCTGCCACATTCGTGCCACGGTGCCATTGGAATTCGCCAGCCAGAGAATAAACTGCTTTTTGCCGAATCGGCAGATTAAGCCGTGCGCCCCCTGTAATTGCAGCTTTGGCGCAGTGGCCACATCCTGCCGCAATTCGCGCATCAGACCGCGCCGCTGGGACATACGTGCGGCCCGCAGATCAGCGTTGCTGAAGGTATGGAGACATGCCACAAAAAGTTGCCCGGCCATCATGAGAAACACGGCCATGATCGGCAGCATCACCATGCACTCCATGAGGGTAAAGCCTTGACTGCGGCGGCGTTGGCGAATCAGCGTATGTGGATTCATTTCCCACCTCCCGTTTTTGGTGCTGTGCCCGCAAGCCGCAATGCATATAAGGCAGGCGTACCAACTTTGCCGGCAGAGCGAATGACAATCCATTGGCTGCCTGGGGGCAAGCCGGCACCGGCTTGGCTGGCCATGCTGGCGGGCTTGATTAACCATTCCTTGCCGGCGCTGCCTGGCGGCCGGGACATGACACGATACAGCGAAGCCTGTTCCACGCGCGCCGTATCACGCATGGCTGCAAGGCGGACGGAATCACGGTTATAAAGCCACATCAAACGAGCGAACATGGAAGCGATCGCCAAAAGCAGCACGATCGCCACGGTCAGATCAAAAATAAAGAAACCACGACGCCGATTCATGATCCACCGCCTCCGCTGACTGCCTGCAAAATTTGGATATATGGCACATACAGTGCCAAACATAACAACAGTACCAGCGTTCCCATGCACAATACTGCGATGGGAATACTGACAGCACGAATAAGTTCCAGCTTGCGGCGATATTTGAGGTCGTAATACCCCGCCACCAATGACAGCGCGGCGCCAGTTGACCCCAACGGTTGGGCTAAAGCGCTACCTAACATTCTCGGCAATCCGCACTTTCGGGCGGCATTATCCGCCGACATTCCGGCGAGCATTTTATCACGCCAGAGCCGCAATCGCCGCCGTGCCACACGACTGCCAACTGCCGTTGCCGCGGATTGCGAAATCTCCGGCAATGGCTGGCCAGCCGAAACGCCTTGCGCCAGTATCCGTGTACCGTCCGACCAGGACCGGTAGCGAATCAGCGAACCCAATATCGGTAAGCGCCAGGCCACGGCGTCGCGAATATAGATCGACACGGTCCCGCGACGGAAGAAAGGAATCGCAAGCCGACGGAGGAGCACTCCGACGGCGGCAACGACAAGAAAGGCCGAAACGGCTAACGCCGCGAGCAAAAGCCACGCCGGGAGGTTTGATACCAGCGACGCGAACACGCTTTCCCTAAAAGGCACCCCATAAGAGTGCAACATCCGCTGGATTCTCGGTGACAAAACGAAGACAAATCCGGTCGTGGCAAGCAGGAAAACACACAGCATCGCCAGAAAATAGAACAGGTATCCGGAGTCCAACTCGGTTGCGGCCTTCCAGGCCTGTGTCCGGGAAGTAATCCGCGCCAGTTCCGGTACAAGTCGGCCCGACCTCTCCGCGTCCATAATTGTCGCCAAATCATCCGGCCTTAATTCGGGCACCGCCAGCCGCAGTGATTCTGCCAGCGTCAGGCCACGTTGAAGGAGTTCCGCAAGCATTTGCAGCCGCACCCCTACCGCCCCTTGATAGGGACCCCCGGCGGCGCGCAGGCCGTCGGCCAGAGGATGGTTCAGGCGAATGATGCTATAAATCTTCTGAAGAACTACATCGGCACGTCGGCGGGCGATAAAATACCGCCCGATCACGCAAACGGGAATCACCAGCAGGATTAACAGCACATACCCGATAAATGTCCGGGCAAAAATCCAGACGGGAAGCACGTACCCGAACGTCCGCACCATTACCCAGAGTAGCACTACCACAGCACACCACACCGGTAGCCACGTTCCGAGAAATGCCAACACCCCGCGCCGACGCTCCCACCGTGCGATGCGCCTGCGTGCCAAGAAGATTTTAAGGCCTTTAAGCATAATTTTGCACACTAACCGCCAAAAAAAATACCGCTAAAACCTGTTATCCGGGGCTGCCCAGCCCTGCAAGAAGTTGCATAAACGGCAATGCGACCGCATAAATCACTAAAAACACCATGACGCCGATGAACAACAGCACCACCGGCGTTACAATCGCCGGTGCGATGGCCATACGGGTTTGGGCCTCGCGCGTGTATCCTTCGGATAAGACAGTTAATGTCTCCGGCAAATTATTGCCTGCAATGCCGCTCTGAATCGTCGCGGCAACCGACGATGGCAACATCTTTCCGGACGGTGTTTGATTCAGCGGCAAGCCATGCGACATCGCCACATTCATCTGTGTACCGTCGGCAGTTAAGGCCGGTGAAGCGCTGATTGAATCGGCTAATTCGACAGCCTGAGGCAAATCCAGGCCGCTGACCACACCAATGCGCAAGGCATCACACCAGCGGGCAATGAATCCCGCCCGCAGCATCGGCCCCAATACAGGAATATGCAGTGCCACCCAATCCTCCAAGTACAACATGGTGGGACGCTTGCGAAATATCAGCCAGAACCCGATCGCCAGCACCGCAAAAGCAACGATTACAGCCACAAAGGCCGGGGCGCGAACTCCGCAATAGAAAAGTATTTTCGTAATCAGCGGGGTGTGGTGTATTCTGCTGCCGTAGAAGAGGTGTTGCCGGCTGGTTATCATCCACTGCCGGATGAACTGTTGAAAGTACGGAAATACTTTCAGCCCCATAAACGCCATCACCGCCAGCAGGGCCGCAATCACGCATACCGGATACGCCAAAGCTCGAAACAGACTTTCATTGAGCTTTTGCCGCAAGTCCAGATGATTGCCCAAATTCACCAGCACATCGGAAAGATTATTGGTGCGAATACCGGCGTCCAGCAGCAGCGCGTAATCGGCGGGAAATTCATTGCGGTGTTTTTCTACCGCCTGCGGCAACGTCAGCCCCGCCTGCAAATCCGCACTGATTTGCGATAACACACTTACCCGCCGCCCACGCGGTGCGTCGGCTGCCAACAATTGCAGACCTGTTTCCAGCGGCAAACCTGATTTGATCAGCAGGGCCAATTGTTGATTAAAACTCTTAAAATCCTCAGCACCCAATGGCCGCGTGCGTGTGGGCACCCCGGCGGGCCAGAGCTCCAGCACCTTGAGTTGCAGAGCTTCCAATGCTGACATCGCCGCCGCTTGATCCGGTGCATTAAGTGTGCCGGAAAGTTCCTGTCCGGAAGCCAATTGCGCCCGATATCCATAACTCAAGTCCATAATTTACTCCAAGCATAAATGCCTCTTCCCATTATTTATCGGCACAACTCCCCGCACCACACGCAATCTACTTGCCGTACCCCAAAGAGAGGGGGTTGGATATATTCACGCAGTAGCGCAATAGGCTTAAATCCTACCCGCAATTTCATTGCGTGGGCCCCTTAATAATCCGCCACCAGGGCGCATTCGGAAAAGTTGAATGGCCCGGTGCCGCAACACGGTTGCGGTGAAGCAGTTGTTCAAATGTCCGTGTAGAGCAACGCATTGCCGCCATGTAAGCACCTTCACTGTCAGAAGCAATCTCAATGTTCAGCTGCACCGGGGGAGCCATCGCTCCATTGCGGAAGGTAAAATCCAAATTCTCTCGGCACAACACTCGTCCCCCGGCAGTTGCCAAAACAGCCACGATGCTTAAAGTCGCAAAAGATCGCAACATTTCAAACTTCGCCTGCCGCCGTAGAATTCGTCCAGTGACACGGAGCGAGACTTCAGGCGATGGAGCATTGGGGCGCATTTTGCCGAGCTCCCGCTCCAAGGTATCAACGAAGTCCTCATCCATGTGCCACCTCCGGGTCCAGCTTGCGGCGGAGGCCAGATATCGCATACCGGTAACGCGATGCCGCCGTGTTAGTTGAAACCTCAGTCACCTTTCCGATCTCCTCAAACGTCAATCCAGCCCAAATTTTCATAATTAATACCTCTCGCTGCTCCGCTGGTAACTCAGAGAGCGTGGCTTTTAGCATTTCCTGCCGGACCAGTGATTCTCCACTGGCATCAGCGCACGGGGCAGGAAGGTATTCCATTGCGCTGGAATTCGCACCATACCCCATTTCCCTCTTCCGACGGGCCGCATTCCGTCGGCTCAGATCAATTGCGCCGTTTCGCACCGCGCTAAAGAGGTACGCCGCTGGATCCGCGACGCTCTTCCTACGCACCCAAAATCGGAAGAGTACCTCCTGCAGAATATCTTCCGCATCCGCCGCCGAGGCTCCCCACTGGCGGGCAAGCATGAGGAGCGAACCGCCATAGCGGTCAAGCCAATCTTTCCAATCGTCCTCGGCTGCCACACGAATCCTCTTTATGTCCTATTCAGACGCAGCGCCCCCCATCATTTGTCTAAATTTGTCGATGCAGCGACCTATTTTTATGCAAAGCGATTGAATTACGGCACATATTTCAGTACCACACCTGCTAATTATTTTGTTGAGCGCCTAACAACTGGCGACAAAAAGGCGGATTTTTTCAGTGAATCCACAAACTGATGCTGAAACCTACGGCCCCAGCACCCGATCCACTTCCGCCTGATCGGTGGTGCCGCGCGCCATTAATTCCCGCGCCGCATCATGCAGCGTGCGATAGGTCGGTGATTTTTGCATGGCCGCTTCTAAACCCGCCGTATCGCTTTGATCCAGTCCCGGCGCGCCGGGACGCAGCGCTTGATCCATGCGTACGAACTGCGCAACGGGCAGGCGTCCGGAATATCCGGTATCCGTTTTTCTCCGCACCAGTCGCTGGTTCAATATGCCAAATAAACTGCTGGTAATCTGATAACGCTGAATCCCCATTTCCAGTAACCGGCTGATGGCACCGGCCGGTGATCCGGCGTGCATGGTGCACACCAAGCGATGGCCCGTCAGGGCGGCCTGCACCGCCAGTGAAGCGGTGGCGTTATCCCGAATTTCACCGATGGACAACACCTGCGGGTCTTGCCGCAACATGCTGCGCAAAGCGCGTTGATAATCCAATTCTCCAAAAGGGCTGACTTCAATTTGCGTTACGCCCGGGATGCCGCGTTCAATGGGGTCTTCCAGAGATACAATGCTGATACCCGGCTGCGTGCGAGCCAGGTGATCCAGCAGGGCATAAATTGTCGTGGTTTTTCCGGCCCCGGCCGGACCGATGACCGCCAACATGCCGCAGTCCGAGCGGCAGAATTCCATGAGAAAATCCAACGTATGACGGGGCAGAAATAAATCCGAGAGTTGATGGGGCGCAAATAATTCCGCGGGCATACGAACCGCGGCCCGCAGACCGTGCAGCGTGGGTATAACCGACAATCGCACATCCAGCCGGCGTGGAGTCTCTACCGTCATCCGCCCCTCTTGCGGAATATCCCGACGATACGTCAGTAAATGCCCCATGACCATCAGTCGATTAACAATGGATTCCCCCGTCTCACTGGGGAGTTGCTCAATGGTTTCCAGCAGCCCGTCAATACGAAAGCGAATCTGAAAGCCATCCGCGACCGGTTCGATATAAATATCCGAAGCGCGGCGGTCCAAGGCACGGGCGATCAGGGAATCCACCATCGGACGCACATCAGGAAAAGTTGTCGCGGCTGGTTTCATACCACACAACCCAGTATCTGCATTGGACGAATTAATCGCCTTATAACATTGAATACCTGCGGATGCAAGGTTAATGGCTGATCATTAATGGCTGATCATGGCAGCTTTACAGCCAATTAGGAGCCTGTCCGAATAATGGCCGGGATTGCGATGGGGCTGAAATGTCCCGTATGCGCGGCGGAGGATCGAGCCGACTCTGGATAATGAGTCTGCGAGATCCGACAACAAAGCAG
>DAHVEJ010000192.1 GCA_027313145.1 Phycisphaerales bacterium
AGCCTTCCTTGGCTGGACGCTCCTATCATCACCTGTCAAGCAATTTTACGCCAGAGGCGAAAACTAAAAGACCCTGGCCTCCCCCCTGCCGAAAGCCGCCATAAAGGCACCGCACGCCGTGGCATTGGTCGTACCCGTTAAACAACCCGTTGCGCCACTTCCCGCCCGAATTGCCGTGAAATCGAAATTATCCACCGTTCCTTCCAAAACGTCCGCTCCTTTGCCAAAACCTCTCATTCCGTCACTTCCGATCGCCCCCTTACCGCCAACCCCACGTATAAGGCCGCGCCCTTTAAGCCTGACCGCTGCTGATCCAACAGTTGATACTAACCGCACGACAAACCGAAAGGTGCTTCGGGCTATTACCCGCGGGGTAAATTTTCTGCTCAAGCGGGAAAATGGAAAACACTACTGGAACGATGGCTTGGACTGGGTCGGTGCGCCGGAACACGGCGGAGAAACCGCCTTGGTGCTCGAAGCCCTCATTGATGTCGATCAAAGCCTGCATCCGCCGCAACTGTATAGTTTTTCCCCGCGCATGCGACAGGCGTTGAACTATCTGGCCAATCTGAAAGCGCAAGCAACGTATGCCGCGTCTTTTCAAGCCCAGGCCTTGACGCTGCTGCCCAATGTGCAACGTAAAAAATACATGGCGGCCCTGAATCGTGACCGCCGATATTTGTTTCGCGCCATGATTCCCGGCGGAGATTTTTCCTATACCTGGCGGGGCCAGAACGGCTTTTTATGGGATAATTCCAATACGCAATATGGCGTGCTGGGCCTATGGTCGTGCGCGCACGCGGGGTTGAAGGTGCTTACCACGCAGTGGCGACTATTGGCCTTACATTGGCGCAATACCCAGCACATGGACGGCTCATGGGGATACACCAATGACCACACGCACCCGCAAAGTTTTACGCCTGCCGGGGTTGCCAGCCTGTTTATTTCCGATGAATTTATCAACGCCTCTGACCTCAACATCCACCCGCATCCGGATGTCAATATTGTCCGCGGCCTGCGCTGGCTGAACACGCATTTTGCCCCCACCACGATTAATCAGTATGTCATGTATGGCTACGAGCGCGTCGGTCTTGCCAGTGGGATAAAATATTTCGGCAAACACAACTGGTACCGTGATTATGTCCGCACACTGCTGTTGACGCAGAAGTCCAATGGGAGTTGGCGAGCCAGTTTTACCGCGCCGCGACAGGGCAAGCACGTCATCGGCACCGCCTATTCATTACTGGTTCTGGACCGGGGCTTAAACCCGGTGTTTATCAACAAATTGCAATATTCTCCCCATTTTTACGGCCAGTGGAACGCCCGCCAGCGTGATGCCGCCAATATCACATCCTATCTTTCCCATGAAATGGAAACCCCGCTGAACTGGCAGGTGGTCACTACAACTTCACCGGTGAGTCAATGGCTGGATTCGCCGATCCTTCTGATCACCGGCCACAAAAATCCGCATTTTACCACGGCGGTTCTTAATAAATTAAGACAATACATTAATGCGGGCGGCATGGTGGTGTGCTCCTGCGATGGAGATTCCAAACGTTTTCGCCGGGCAATGATACAGGCCGGGGAGTCATGCGTTCAAAATTCCTTCAAATTCCGGCCTGTGCCGCCTGCCAGTCCGCTGATGACCATGCAGCCATGGTTCCATATTGCCTCTCCGCTGCTGGCGCTATCCAATGGCGTACGCTATTTATGGGTCATCAGTCCTTCCGATATGGCCGGCGTATGGCAGAGCCGCCTGCATAACCGCAAGCGGTACAGGGAACTGCCGCTGAATTTTTATCTCTATGCCACGGGAAAAGGGTATCTCGCTAATCGCCTGCACAGTCTGACCGTCCCGCCGCCTAATGAGCCGCCCGTTCGAAAACTTGCCGTTGGCTTGTTGGCATTTCATGGCAATTGGAATCCGGAACCCGGCGCGTGGCCCCGCCTGGCCGCCATGCTCGCCGCGTATGATCGGACTGATGTCACGTTGCACAGCGTTCGCATAGCACAACTTAGCGCCACGGATGCCGGCCTATTACCATTGGTGCACCTCACGGGCGTGGGCGGTATAACGTTCTTGGCCACGGATATCGCAGCATTGCGCGCTTATCTCAACGCTGGTGGAATGCTCTTCGCTGACAGTTGCGGCGGGAAGACCGCGTTCACCCACTCCTGCGCGCTGCTGATTCAATCCCTTTATCCCGGCAGGAAGCTTGAGGATATTCCGGCTCACAGCGCATTATTCACCGGAATGATTCCCGGCGGTATTAACGCCGGCAAGGTTACCTACCGACAATATGGCGCAAATGCCAATCATCCGCGCACCACGCCGCAACTATTCGGCATTCGCCTTAATCACCGCTGGGCCGTGGTCCTTTCCTCAAAAGATATCACCTCGGGTCTGCTGGGAACTAACACGTGGGCCATCCGGGGCTACGCACCAAGGTCCGCACAATCCTTGGCGTGTAACATTCTTATGTACGCCCTTGCGCATCGCGTTAACGCATCAGCCCATTTGCCGGCCCACTGATCCGAATCGGTCACCCCCGTTACTATGGTGATTGATGGGCTGGCCAATTTATAATCTGTCGGTCATACTGCCACAGTATCGAAAAAAGGAAGCTACGCTATGTCCCTATCTTCACCGAATGCTACAACATTACCGCCATTACCCGCAAACTTTGATGTTGCCGTCGAATTTCCCATTACCCGTCGCTGGACTTTTTTTAATCATGCGGGCGTGGCACCGATTTCCGGCCGCGCCGCATCGGAAATTGAACGCTTTGCGCGTGAAGCGCGTGATGACTCCTATCTTACCGGCCGGTGGTACCAGAAAATTGAGTTGGTGCGCAAACAGGCCGCCGATTTCATTGGCGCTGCGCCGGAGGAATTGGCATTTGTTAAAAATACCAGCGAGGGAATTGCCTTTGTCGCCAACGGGCTGGACTGGAAGGCCGGTGACGAAATTATCTCCACGTCCGTGGAATATCCATCTAATGTATATCCATGGATTGATGTTGCGCAACGCTACGGAGCCAAACACATTATGCTGCCCGAGGTTGACGCCCGCGTGGACATTCAAAGCATATTCCAAGCCGTCACCCCCCGCACGCGCATGATCGCACTGTCGCACGTGGAATACGCCAGCGGCTTCCGCCATGATATCGCCGCAATCGGCCAATTCTGCCGAACCCGCGGAATTCTGCTGTGTGTGGATGGCATACAAGCCTGCGGCGTATTGCCGGTGGATGTGCGGGCGATGAATATTGATTTCCTTTCCGCCGATGGACACAAATGGTTGCTCGGGCCGGAGGGAGCCGGGATTTTTTATTGCCGCAAAGATCTGCTGACATCCTTGCGGCCTGAAATAGGCTGGATGAATGTGGTCAACGCCAACGATTACGGCCATTACGATTTTACCCTGCGCACCGATGCCCGGAGATTTGAATGCGGATCGCACAACATTCCGGGCATACTGGCACTGGGTGCGTCCATGCAACTGCTTTCAGATATCGGGTTGGACATCGTGATGGGACGTGTGCTGGGTTTAACCGCGCAGATTTGCGCCGGTCTGGCGCAAAAATCCTATACCGTTATTTCCAGTCGGCGAGATCATGAAACCAGCGGGATTGTGAGTTTTAAAAGCCGCAGTCACAATCATGCCCAGATCATCAACCAGTTGGAAAAGCAGAAGATCATCATTGTCGAACGCGAGGGACGATTGCGTGTCTCACCGCATTTTTATCAAAGCACCGATGATATAAACCGCCTGTTAAATGCTCTGCCCGATGATGCCGCCGCATCACGCGCGTAACCCGCTGCATAAGATTTCCCATGGCCGTGCCATGACCATGCCGGATTTACATATTCCGGCATTCATCCGATACTATGTCTTGAAATTCGATGGCTGATTTTAGGAACTTTTTCATGATTATTGCGGATTTAAGTCAGATTGCAGGCTGGCGGTATCCGGCAAGGCGCAAAACCCAGAACGTTGTCGGCGGCGCTTCGCCCATAGCAGCGACCCATTTTGCGATGGGCTTTGTGACACTTGATCCGGATGGCGGGCAGGTGCCGTGGCACAATCAGCAGCAGGAAGAAGTCTATTTTGTGCTGGAAGGAGAAGCGGAAATGTGCCTGGGCGCAGAGAAGCAAATCCTGCATAGCGGACAGGCCGCCTATATTCCCAGCGGCGTATTCCATCAGATTACTAATATCGGTTCTACTGCGATGAAAATGATTTACTGCTACGGCCCTGCGGGCGACGTTGCACATTGGCGGCAGGAACTGGAAGGAACATTACCCCGCGCCGGTGTTGAAGCCCCCCCGCTGCCCGCCGGTGCCCGGCCACAATGCACCGATAAACCAGCGTAAAATTACGACACTTCGTAAAGGATTTGGATGCGTTTACTTATTGCCACAACCAATCTGGGCAAAGCACGGGAAATTAAGGCGGAATTGCTGGGCGCAGGCATAGGCGAGTTGGAATTGCTCACGCTGCATGATTTTCCCGCCATTCCCGACGTGGTTGAAGACCAGCCAACATTCGGCGGAAACGCCATGAAAAAAGCCCGACATTATGCGGTGCACAGCAATGTGCTTACCTTGGCGGATGATTCCGGACTTTGCGTTGACGCACTTGACGGTGCCCCTGGAATATATAGCGCTCGCTATGCCGGCCAACCGTGTGACGATGCTGCGAATAATCGCAAACTGCTATCGGCAATGAAAGATGTCCCGGCGGAGAAACGCGGGGCACAATTTGTCTGTGCTTTGGCGCTGGCTTTGCCAAATAAGCCGCTGGTGGTGCTGTCGGATTATGTCATCGGCGGCATCGCCTTTGCGCCACGCGGGAATAACGGCTTCGGCTACGATCCGCTGTTTGTACTTCCGGAACGCCGGCTTACCACCGCCGAATTATCCATGGAGGAGAAATCCCAGATCAGCCATCGGGGGAAAGCCGTTCGCCGGCTGGCCCAGTGGTTGCTGGAAAATCCGATCCCCAGCCAATAACCAACCTCGTTGCTCAAGGCGCAATAATTTTTCCGGCCAACGCCCGGCACCCAACCGAAGATCAGCGTTAGCTCAATGCGGCAGCGTTGAGTTTTCCGCGGAACGCGGCTTTATGACACGATGCGAATCTCCCGGCAGCGGTTGATCGGCCGGAATTAACGGCCTTTTATAGCCGCCCTTGACATCTTGGTTTAGTAGCCTACTATTTGCATTGAGAAATGCGGACGATGAAAACGCTTATTGCCATTCCGGTCTTCAACGAACAACGCTACCTGCGCAAGGTGCTGGGCGAAATTCGTCTGCACACGAACGCGGATGTGCTGGTCATTGATGATGGCTCTACGGATGCCACGCCGCAAATTCTCCGTTCAGTGTCCGATATTTCCATATTGCGCCATCCTCGGAATATGGGTTATGGCCAAAGCCTGATTGACGCGTTTGATTATTCATCCCGCCATGGTTACCACTGGGTTATTACCATGGATTGCGATGAACAGCATGAGCCGGCGGCGCTGCCGGAATTTATTGCCGCTGCGGCAGCGGATGATGCCGATATTATCAGCGGGTCGCGCTACCTGCTTACCACGTCGCGGAAAGATGAACCACCCATGGATCGTCGATTGATCAATCACCTGATTACAGAAGTGATTAATCGCAATTTGAATCTGAATCTCACGGACAGCTTTTGCGGCTTTAAGGCCCACCGTGTGGCGGCGATGGAAAAATTGGAGCTGTGTGAAACCGGCTACGCCTTCCCGCTGGAATTCTGGGTGCGTGCGGCGCAGGCTTCGCTGCGTATTTCCGAGTTGCCAATTCGCCTGATTTACAACGACCCCAATCGGCACTTCGGAGGCCGGTTGGATAATCCCAATCATCGCTTGCGACATTATCTCAACGTTTTCTTCCGGGCTTTGCATTCCAGCGAACGCTGCCAAACTTTGGCGGCGGGATAAATTTGATGTCTGATGATCGGGGGCGATTTGAAATATCCATTGCTCCCGCGTATGTTTCCATAAGAGGAATCAGTGTATCACATGGAAACGCCCGCTGAATCACGCCAGATATCGCCAAGCTCCGAAACACTTACTCCCAATCCGGCCGCCATCATCGTGCCGCGCCGCCATCGTGACGTTCTTATTGAGCCGCCCGCCGCGGAACTTGCCGCGTTTCTTGCCGCGCTTCCTGCCGCCAATCACCTCTCCCCTTCGCCTAACGCGGACGGTGGCACCTCGATAGATTCTCTCGCGGCCATGGCACGCCAGGAACTTATGGACGCGATAAACCGCTTTGCCCAGGAAACCGGCTTTTCCCCAGCGCCGGCCGGTTCTTCCGCCAAGCCGTGGGTTATTACGGGCCACCAGGTGGAATTTTATCACCCCGGTGTATGGACCAAGGTGATTTTAACGCACGCTCTGGCTAACCAAAGCCGGGCCATGGCCATTGATTTGTTGGTGGATCACGACACGGTAGATCATCTGGGATGCGCGTTGCCCCAATGGAACGGCTCCCGACTTGAAAGAAAGATGGTGACGTGGGGTGACGCTTCCGCACTGCCCGCGGAATTCCTGTCATCACCGCAAGGGGAGCAAAAAGCGCAGTGGCTGCATGAACTTCAGCAGTTTCCCCTGGTTCAGACCGATGCCCTGCGGGATTTTACGCAGGACCTGCGGCAAGACTCGGATGCGGACTATGTAAGATGGATGAGCCGGGCACGGAGAAACTTTGAACACTCTTTCGGCATCAACGTGCAGCATGTGCCGTGCAGCTATATTTGTTCCGGCTTGGCGTGGCATAGCTTTGTGCTGCTGTGGCTGCGCCATGCGCGCGGTTGGTGTACGATTTACAATTCCGCCTTGGATCAATATCGTGTTGAACAGCGCATCGTCAACCCCGGCCGCCCCATGCCCAATCTTGCCGTTACCTCCCAGGAACTTGAACTCCCCTTCTGGATTTATGCCGGAAATCAACCACGCCATCGGCTGGCACTCTACCAGGACAATGGCCTGTATTTGCAGCTTGGAACCCAACGTATTAATGTGACTGATCTGATGAGCGGTGAACTCCTGACCGCCGCTGAAACCCTGCGCGGACGACTGGTTGCAGCAGCCTTGCACGTGCGCCCCCGCGCCCTGACCCTGACGATGTTTGTGCGACTGCTGCTTTCGGATTTATTTATTCATGGTATCGGCGGGGCGATGTATGACCAGATGACGGATCGGGTCATGGATCAGCTTTTTGGCGTTCACCCGGCGTATGCGTGTGCCTCGGCCGGCTGGCTGCTGCCCGTGGCTGGACAGATTAATCAGGGCGGAGCAAATATTCCCCAGTTGAAATGGCGGCAGCACCACTTGAAATCCAATCCGGAACTTCTGGTGCCCCCATCGTCGCTGACGGACCAAGCCGCAGGCGCTGCGAAACGGCGGCATGATCTTATTTCCGAAATCGCCCGGTCGCTGGCGGAAGACCGGCGGCAACACCGCCGGCGCGGCCCACATTGGTTGCAGCGCCGCGCTAAGTTCCGAGATCTCCATGAAATCAATGCGCGGTTACTGACGATGTTTCAGCCGCAGCTCGAGGCGATGGATTTACAAATGCGCCAGGCGGAAGCAACCCAGAACAATGTGTCAGTGGCTTCCTGGCGCGAGTATTTTATTGCTCTGCACCCGCGTGCCTCCCTGCAAGAGCTTATTGCGGAAATTCAGTCACGCGTGGGTCCGTAGCTTACGGCCGCGAACGCATAGTTTGCCGCGTTTATGTCGGTTCCGGCGGCGGCGGAACTAGTAGTGTGATTCCAAAATAACATTGCAATGCGAGATTCGCCGGTGTATACTATATCCTTTCCAAGGA
>DAHVEJ010000193.1 GCA_027313145.1 Phycisphaerales bacterium
CAATGGCGAAACCGCGCCGCCATTGAATCTCGAAAGCGACATGAACGTAAAATAGAGTAGCGCTGTAGTATTAGACGATTTCATAAAACTGCCATGGAAAGCAAATGGATTGAACCCCGGCTACTTTTTCTAAGGCGGCGGTAAGAGCGGATTCTTCGATCTCGTTAATAAGCTGTCGTCGCAGGGCACCGTGTTTGAGTGCGAAGCTTTGCATATCCTCCGAAAGCATCGCCAGATGGCCAGCGGCTTCGTCCAGAAGAAGGCGCTTTACCGAGGTACCCTTCACCAGTGCCAATAGTCCCGGCAGGTGGCGCAGACAAACGCCGCGCGAAGCGGAATACCGTTGCTGACCAACGCCACTTCCGACAATTGCAGCCAGACATTGCAGGCACTGTGACTCTGCTTGGGCCGACAACCCGCACAGCGCGCAGGTAGAGGAACTTGCCAGAAGTTTCCGGACTGAACTGGTAACATTTTCATCGGTACTATTGACCGCGCGCAGACTGCTGGCCAACTGTTGAGTGAGGCTGGGGTATCCGCGACTCAAACCCTGGGGCGATGATATGGATGCCAACTGCCAGGTATGCACGGGACAGAATCCAAACGATTGGGCGTACAACTGCTGGGCCGCGTCGTCAACGGCTATCCGGTATTGCCACGCGGCCAACACATTAAAAAGAATCTTCTTCAAGCGGCGGCAAATGGGGCACCCGGCGAAACGCAGATCGTCCAACACTTCCACGGCACCAATTGAAACACGAAATATATCCGCAGCGGTCTGTTGTGTTTCCGATTTATCGCACGCGGGAAAAGGTATCTGCCGTGTACCATCAATCTGGCCGGTGATGGACGCCAGCACGGACATCAGTGCATCCTGAATACGACCGGCGATTTTTGATTGTTCCTCCGGCGACGGATTCGGTGTGTTGCCGTCGTTGCCTTTTTCCGCTGAAGCAATAGCGGCCAGCAAGCCCTGCTCCCGCGACCGCAGTCCGGCCTCAATCGCATCGTGAAGATTTTTAATTTGATCCGTCATAAACGTATTGAGTGTTTCCACCGCCAGCACTTCGAGTTGTGCCGTATACTCCAATGCGTGCAGGCGCAGCCAACGGCGCAACGGACGGCAAACCACGGCAATTGGCATATACCGCATCCATGGCGGAGTTTTCAGCAGCCACGGCGTGCCTGTCACACATAAATTGCGGGGAACTTTATTGTTCGCAAGCCCGCCGTCACTATCAAGCGAAGAAAGGGACGTTTCCTCAATGCCCATGGAAACAGTGTTCTCAATTGCGCCTTCTCGCAGCGCTCTGAGTAAATCAGACGCCCCATCCGCAATTCCGGCCAAGGCATCGTCACGGCGGGCGGCCAGCCACTGGTTCAACTCCTGTTGCGCCGTTGCGGAAGCGAGCTGTGTGGTGGTCGTGACAACATGGCCGGTCGGCTTCCACCGATTATCGATCCTGGCGTGGATTGCCGCGTCGGCAAAAGCCGTCACAGCGGATTCAAATCGCCGCCGGAGTTCGGCTACCTGCGCGTGGATCACCGATCGGACTAAGTCGGCGGCCAACGATTCGAGGCGCGGGGCAACAATTTGGTCAACACGTCTGAAATGGGTGATCACAAGAATTTTCTGCCGTTCCCGGATTACCTGCGGCGCAGAAGCCAGGCGACATTCGGCTGCAATATCCGTCTGCGCGTTGGCTAAAAGCCGCTGCGCACGCTCAATGACCACCCGCAGTAAAATGTTTGTGCGTTCTGACGAAAGAAACGTTGCCAGGGCGGTGCGCAACGCTGCCACGGAGTCCACCGTATTTTCGCGCGTGGTGGCAATACTTAGTGAAGACCGGGCGGAAACGGAAAATATCAGCGCCTGCGGCCCCAGACAAGAAATGATTTGTGATCGGACGAATTCGACGACCTGAGAAAGTTGCGGCTCATCAAGCAAATCCGTTTTGTTCACAACGCAGAAAATCCTTTTGACATCGTGGCGCAGCCGCCCCAGGAACTCCAGTTCCGATTCCGTCATCGGGGCGTCCACCGCGGTGACAAACACTACCGCGTCACAATGCGGGATGAAGGCTTCCGTTGTGGCGGTGTTGGCTTCGATGGCCGAGCCGATGCCGGGCGTATCCACTAATTCCAAGCCACGGCGCAGAAATGTAGAGTTGGTTTCGACATATACCGCGCGGACCTGTTTACGATTGCCGGGGTTCCCCTGCTCCGTGACAAACTCCGGCAGCGCGGAGAGCGGCTTTTCATATTCCAAGCTCGAATTCATCCACTTGACAACAAGGCGCTGTCGCGGTCCAAAGCGAAGAATGGTAATGGCGCTGGTCAGCGGTAAAAGACCCGTCGGCAGAAGTTCGCCGCCGATCAGTGCGTTCATGAGCGAACTTTTACCCCGCTTGAATTGGCCTACGACCGCAAGCGTGAATCGGTCCTCCGCCAGTTTTATCAGCAGTTCATGGCACCGTGACTCCTGATCCTTTACGCCGCGAACTTGAAAGAGTCGTTCCAGAAATTGCAATTGCTGCGTCACGGCCAGTTTGTGGCCGGTGTAGGTTTTCAAAGCCACCAAGTCATCGTATCCGACGGCAGTCACAACGGCCCCATCGACCTCGTTTATGCCACTCATAAGGCGACTCCTGTTGCAGAAAAACAGGAGTCATCAGCCCAACCGGCGGTTAATGGGGAACTCCATCCCATTAATATTATAGGCTGTTGATTCCCACCGGCCAAGTTGTCAAGGGTGTGGCTATTTTTGGCATTCGTACCCGGCTGTTTTTTGCCGGGGTACGGACATATTGAGTAAAATCCGCTTGGTGACGGTGAGGACACCCGCGCTCCCAGGATTTTCAGCGGGATCCGCAGCCTTTTGCCAAAAAATATGGCCACACCAAGTTGCCAATTTCTGATGATTTTGCATGAAGCAACGGATATAATATCAGGTGGTAAGGGGATGGAGTCCCCCGCTGGAAAGTGCCAATGTGGCTGATGACTCCTGCTGTACAAAGTCCTTGCGGTCTATGACAGCGGAGTTGGTCATGAGTATCTTCGGTCCTTCGGGTTTCGATTCCAGCCTTGGCGGTATTACCGATGTCCAATTTGTGCGGATTCAGGAAGCTCGAATCGCGCTGCACCGAGTTATGGAATTTACTCGCTATTCAATTGATGATGTCGTCAACGAGCCGATTGCCAAATTCAGAGTGCGTTACTTTTATAAAATAAACCGTGTCGTGGATCGCTATCTCAAAGATATAGAGCGCCGGCAAATTGAAAAAGCTATGGCGGATATCTGGGTTATGCGGTCATAAAATCCGATTGGCCGCTACGTCACCATCAGCGCCATCATGGCGGACTTTGTTCGGGCGGAGGCGTTTGAGAGGCTGCGGGGGTTCGCGTGCCAACGAGTTTCAAAAGTTCTGTCATGTCCGGGCGATCCGGATGGGCTTCTTGTATCTCCCTCGCTAAATTCCCGGATTCATCGTAACGCTTGAGTTGAAAAAGACAGATAGCCAGATGTGCCTGGAAGTCCGGGTCAAAGGGGTTTAGCCAGATGGCTCGGCGAAATTCGGTTTCCGCGATCGTAAATGCTTCCCGCTCCAGAAAATATACGCCCAAGCGGTCGTGGTCATAGCCAAGGTACTTGCTGGGGCGCATGGCGTTTTCGCGCCGCTCCTGAAAGTCCGGTTGCCGGGTAATGTTATTATAGCGCCGCTCCATTGCTTTCTCCCGGTGAAACGGGGTGGGCCTGAGCTGGGGCCGTTTCGCCGTGTTGTGAAATCGCTGCGTCAAATATCTGTTCGTATAAGTCCACACCATAGCTGGTTTGCAGGGGGCGGCCCGGGCGCAGCTTAAATGGTCGCACGCCATCAGATTCCCGTTGCGCCCGCAGGAACAGGATGCTGTCCATCTTTTCCTCCCAAAAGCGATTGGCAAACGCATACAGGTGCGTTACGAAGACAATTCTGACGTGTGACTCCAGCAAGGCGCAAACAATCTGCCGGGCTATTTCAGAGCCTTCCAACTCGTTGGTTGCTGCGAAGGACTCGTTAAACAGCACCATCGAATGCGGTGTGATCATGTCAACGATGCGACTGATTCTATCAAGCTCCTCATCAAATTTTCCACTGCTCATCGTCGTATCTTCTTCGCGCTTGTAGTGGGTGAACAGGCCCCGGCAAGTATCAGCCCGGAAAGATTCCGCCGTTACAAACATCCCACATTGCATCATCAACTGCGCCAGTCCGAGACCACGCAGGAAGGTTGATTTGCCGCCCTGATTGGCACCGGTGATGATCACAAGACCTATCCCATCAGCGTATAAATCATTCCCAACCACATTTTGGCCCGTGCGCAGGATCAGACAAATATCACATAATGATGTCGCTTGATGTATCCGTGATCCAATTGCAGCAGGGGTGGGAAAACAGACCGGCGTTTCCATCGCCGCAAGTGTGCGATGCAGATTCGCACATCCCAGATAAAACGCCAATTCCGTTTGCAGCGTGACAAAAAAACTCTGGATGTGATCGGCCGACTGTGCCAGCGCGTTGGCCACCTGATTGATCCCCCGATCCCGCAGTTCGGACAGTGCCCTGGCCCCCGCCTCGTCACGTGGATGAATGCGAATGGTCAGAGCACGCGGCTTTTTGGAAAACAGCCACCCCAACCAAGGCTGGTGCGAATCGAGGGGTTTGCGTAATACGTAATGGGTTCCCTTATTTTCGTCCCCCAATTCGGCGCTTATCAGAACACCACGTCTGAACTGGAGATCCTGGAGATCATTTTTAATACGGCCGGAATATTCTTCCGTCAATTCTGTTTTTATTTGATCAAATAGAACCTTAAATCCCTCTGAATCAAATTCGTCGGAATGTTCAGATGTCAGTTCTCTCAACCTGTCAAGCAGACCTGTTAACGTCCGCATTTGGCCAATTGCATCCGATAAAATTCCGCCGGGGTACCGGCTGAAAATCCCTAACCAATGTTGCTGCCTGCTATCGGTCGCTTCGCGTGCTAGGTCATACACGCACTTGACGACTTGATAATGGCGCAGACAGTCCTGCAGAACCGCCTGACGGTAGAGGATCGTTTCCAGATCATTATAAACGCCGGATACAATGGCCTGCCTGACTGCCTGATGTACGAATTCATCGCCTGCGGCCATGGCCTCAAACAGAATGAACAGCTCCAGATCCTGCGCCAAGGCATCCTCGTTCGGCGGCATTTTCTGTCCGGCATCGAAGTCACGATCACGGAACATCAAATGTACTTTCATGGATTGAGCCTCCGGCTGAGCCATTGGTAAGTTACCTGATGCTTCTCGGCAATCGCCAGGGCATAAGCAAGTCCGTCCGCGGGCTTTCTCTCGATGCGATAGGTGCGCGATACCGGATTTTCGGGCGCGATAGTGGCGACCATGCTGACGGTTTTGTCATTCAATCGCGAAAGTTCATCCAGAAACGTCACGCAGACGCACAGCACATCCAGGTCAGATATCTTCTCAAGGACCTTTTTTCCCAGATAAAGGCCATCGTCCACACTGGTCGATGAGAATATCTCGTTCATGATGATGATGCTCTTTGACGTGGCCTCCAGCAGGATGCGATGAATCCGGGCCAGATCATCCTGTAATTTGCCGCGCAGGGTGCTGATATCCTCCTCCCGCTCAAAATGTGTCAACAAACGGTCAAAAAAGAAAAGATTCGCCGTGTCGCCGGGCACACTACACCCCAGGCTTGCCAGATAATGCAACTGCCCGAACGTACGGGACAACGTTGTCTTTCCGCCCTGATTGGGGCCGGAAATAACTAATATTCTTTCCGCGCCGTCTAACACAAAATCATTGCATACCACGGGCGTTTTTCGGGCCAGGAGCTTCCCGGCCAGCGCCAGATCAAAACTATTGCGGCTGTTGACGGACTTGGAGGTGCTGGACACCGTGGGGTAACAGAATGTCAGGCCAATCCGCTTGAATTTGTTTTGATACTCAATCCACGCGATGTAAAACTGAATCTCGCGGTCAAAATCGGAAATCGATTTGTCAAGAAAGTCGGTATGCGCCACACAAAATTTGTCCAATGCGTCAAACGCGGCGGGATTCAAAAGTGCAACGCGCTGCAACACCTGCACATCGATGTGATTCATTCCCGACGATGTCGGAAATTTTATCGTGTAGTCTTTTACCGCGCCTTGCTTAAATCTTGCAAAAGTTTCCTCCACCGCCGAAGTGTAATCCGTCTCCGAATCGTAATCTCGCACAACGATTTTACCCTCGCCCAGAACCAGGCAATAGCGGATGGCCGAGAGATTGGATCGGGTTGTTTCGGCCTCACCGGCGAGGGTTCTGAATCGCTCGGATGCCGCATAATCAGCCAGATACGCACGGAACAACCGCATGCCCAGCGAATGAATCCGCGAGCTTTGTAAACCACCCAGCAATTGTTCAATAGCTTGGCAATACCTTTCGGACGCAGAAAGAAAATATCCCTCTTTATGATATTGGCAGTCACTTTTTTGCGAAGCTGCAAGGATTTGGCGCACGGCATCCATCAGCGTGGCGAAGGTCGTGAGCTGTGTCAATACGGTTGGGTTGTCCAAATCCCGCATAATTTCCTGACGATAGGCGATTTGGGCGGTATTGCTTAGACGGGTGTGGAACAACGGCTTGAGATTATATTGTTCTTTGCAAGCTGTGACGGCATCCACAATCTGATCGAGATTCAGGTCGCGGAAAAAAGGCGGCATTTCGGAGGATTCTTTGCCGAATGAATCCGCATCGGACTCAAAGAGGATGCTGCAGAACTTCGCCGGAACATCCAGCATGACTCACCACCGATTCCGGTTTCAGTTTCGGCAGGAGTCATCAGCGCGGCCCCGGCCAAGGTCACGCATTTCCGGCGAACTCCATCGCCGGTGGGCGAAAAGACTCGCCACACGTTATTTACTATATCGGTTGAAAACTGTGGGTCAAGTTTAATTCCGCATTCCGCCGAATTCCATGAGACACACTTGACGCGCAGCGGGCGCATCTGTATTTTCTTGCGTGTAAAGGTGATGGAGTTCACCTGAAGCGCCTCATTTCCGAGGCTGATGACTCCTGCGTAACGGTTGCGTTGCGGCGGGATTCGTTCGGCTTAAATCCGTAAAATCCCAGATCACGCCAGACGTGATATTCCGTATTTCGCGGTCATTATCACCGATGGTTTGCTGATGCGGTATCGGCAAATTGCGCTTGTTTTCCCCATAGGGGTTAGAAGATTATTGAGAATGGAGAATTTCAGGATGAAGAACAGCTTTAACATGCTGACAAACCTCAGATCAATTAAAAAACAGCCGATGGCCGGGGAGTCCCGGAAGCAGCAGGCGATTGAATTTTTAGAAGAGTTGTTCCGGGAGGTGAGCGGGCGTGAAGTTGGGGTGCGGCTCTGGGACGGGACGATGTGGCCCGATGAAACGCCACGGCGGGTTACGCTTGAACTCAACCATCCGGATGCCCTGAGCGCCATGTTCCGCGATGGTACGGAACTGGCGCTTGCCGAAGCATACATGTTCAATGACTTTGATATTGTCGGCGACATCGAGTGTGTCTTTGGCCTCAGCAGTGCCCTCGCCGCCGCTACGGCGGGCTGGCGCAAAAAACTGCGAGCAGCCATGATGTTGGTGCGGATGCCACGCGCCGCGGGACATGCTCCGGGACGTCGCGGCCCGGCCCGTCTGACCGGAAAACCGCATTCCATAGAGCGCGATCGTGAGGCGGTAGTACTACAGCGCGATTTTAGCTCAAGAAAAATCCTCATGTATGCCGAAGAGAACATGTAAGGACATGTTTTCAAG
>DAHVEJ010000194.1 GCA_027313145.1 Phycisphaerales bacterium
CTGGAACTGGCGGAAGTGATCCTGCCCCGAGCACTCCCGCACCGTGGCGTCCATGTAGCCACCAGAAAGAAGCTGCCTGAAAGACGCAAAACGCGTTGATTTTACAGCCTGATATCGCTGTGCGAAGCACTGCTTTATGCTGGAACATCCGCTGCAAATTAAGCGATTTCTCACTGGTTGCGATTTCTGCGTGCATGGCCTTGCAGGCTCCCGCCGGCGCTCGCTGTGCCGGATTCTGTGCCGCGCTTTCGGGGTATACTGGCTCCCGATATTCACGGCCTTTCCCTTTACGAGGTATTCGACCCCTGCGCGACCTGTCGCGATGTGGTCACACCCGGTGCTTCCGCCGTCGAACTACCAGCAAGGCCAAACCACCCAGTGCCAGCAGAGCCAGTGTGGCTGGTTCGGGGGTTGGCGTGCCGCTGCTGGTGCCCGTGAGTTCGTAGGTGAACTGTTGCCCCACATCTCCCAGCGGGGCACCCTGATCGGTGGTAATGGTCAGGTAATCGGTAAAGCTGCCGTCGGTGGTGGGATTAAATACAATCGACAAATCCGTGGAATTTCCCAGTGGGGAATCCGCGGCGGCGTTGCCGAGAACATTTTGCGTAAGGGGCACAACATAAAAAGCATTGGCGGTCGGGCCGGTGATGTTTTCACTCTCCAGCGTTAAATTCGCTAGATTAGTGCCGTTGACGTCATCGGTGCTGGTGTTGGTAATTTTCAGATCAAACGTGGCGGCCAATCCGGGAGTGGTATTGCCCAGGTTAATAACCGTCAGGGGCGCGGTGCCGACATTGGCGGAAAATACAGGCCCGACGGCGGTGCCGGTAATAGCGACGCTGCCAATGACCACATTGGAGCTGTAGCTGACAGTGCCGCTATAGTTGCCGCGTGAAATGGGGGCAAAAGAAATGGTGGACGTGCTGGATTGGCCACCCGCCAGTGAAAACGTGCCAGGCTTGCCGGACATGCCGGAGGGCAACGCCGGTGTATATTGGCCCGTAACGGTGCCGGTGCTGCTGCTATTTTGGAAGGAAAGATTCTGTACGGCGGTAGTGCCGGTCCGCACCTGGCCGAAATCAATGTTGGATGGAGCCAAAAGTGGCTGTTCCAATTGTGCTATTTGCTCGCTGGTGACCCCGCCCGCGGAGAAAATGCCCGCAGTTGCAAAACTGGTGGATTGGTTGGCGGAGGTAGATTGGACGAGAATTTGCCCGTTGCCACCCTCACCGCCAAAGTTGTATCCATCGGCATTGGAGGTTCCGCTGAGGCCGACACCGCCAAAGCTGCCGCCGCCACCAGCACCCAAGCTCGCGTGGCCGCCAGCCATCCCATACGCAAAAACATTCGCGGAATCCGAAACTGTACTGCCGCTCAGAATGATTCCCCCGCCACTGCCGCCACCGCCACTCTCCATGGCGTCACCGCCGCCACCACCGATCGCATTAATGTTGGCCACCGTCAGGCTACCCACGGCGGTTATGTCCAATGCACCACCACCACCGTTGCCGCCACCACCCGTACCGCCGCCGCCGCCGCTGCCTCCGTAAAGGGCCGTGTCCAGATTACCGTAGGTGGCACCAGGAGAGCCGTTAGACCCTCCGCCGCCCGGCCCTTGTCCGTTGGCTGGATTGCTGCCACCATTTCCTCCCGCAAAGCCGCCGGGGCCACCGGCACCGCCTGTGTCGCCCTCGGTACCGCTTCCGTCAACCGATAGGGTTGCCGCGATATTCGCGATGCTTTGGCTTAACAAGGCCAGAGCATTGGTGCCGGTAATGTTCACCGCAACACCCGAACCGATGTTAATCGAAGAAAAATCGAACACACCAACATAGGGAATGCCGTTGGCAGCTCCTTCCGCCATTCCATTTTGATTATTGATATATCCCGTGTAAGACGCCGATCCAAAGCTCAGGGTTGGTGCCGTGGTACTCGTGCCGGTGTTGATATTCAGCGTGCCGGACGTGACATTCAGCGTACCTAGCGAACTGAATAAATAGGGATTAAACAACACAGTACCGTCAATACTCCCTAGCGCCGCCGAAGCGGTCAACGCCGTCGCGGCCAGCGCCGCCGCCATGGACAAACCACGATTGCAATATGTGGACATGGTAAGACTCCTGAAAAATAGAACCTGCCGAAATACTCTCCCGCCGCCCATGCGGCAAGGGTGAAAACAATGCTTAATAACGTTAATTCTAGTAATTTTAAGAAGCGGATACAAGGGAGCTTTACACCGCCAAGTGGCACTTCCCCCGCATTGCCCGGAACTTGGCAGAGTGTTACAATCGCGGCTTGGAAATGCGGGGGAGAGTCGGGCCACGCGGCGATAATTCGCGTGAGATTTACAGTAAGTGTGCCGGAATTTGTGCCGCGCGTTTTAGAAATTTGCGATTTTTCGCGACTTCTGGGGCTGGGCCCAATAGAGCAGGGGAATTTTGGAATAGGGGAGCAGGAGAGCACATAAGGATGGAGCGTTAGGGTGGCTGCCGCCGAAACGTAAGGCCCCTCCTGCGGCCACTTGGTCTCGGCGAGGCTGTTTTCTACACGCCACGCCAACGACGGCATGGGGCTTGGAGAATTCAAAAGCCCGAGGCGCGGCAAAGTAACGCCGCGAACCAAATTTTCACTGAGGCAAAGGCATTATGACAGAATCAGATCCGTTGGCGGGCCTTCGAGAGCGCATTGATCAGCTTGATCATAATATTGTGGAATTGCTTAATGCGCGGGCACGCATTGTTGTGGATATAGGCAAAATTAAACAGCAATCCAATGCACCGATCTACGCGCCCGATCGGGAAAAAATTGTTTTGGAGCGGATTCGCAAGGCTAATAAAAGCGTCGGCGGCCCGCTTCCGGATTCGTGCCTGGAGGCCATTTACCGAGAATTAATGTCCGGCAGTTTTTCTCTGGAGAAGCCTTTACGCATCGCTTATTTAGGTCCCAAGGGAAGTTTTTCCCATTTGGCGTCAGTTAAAAAGTTCGGTTCGTCGGTGGACCACGAACCGGTGGCCGATATAGCCGCCGTGTTTGATGAAGTGGCGCGCGGCCACGCGGATATGGGGTTGGCTCCGATTGAAAATTCCACGATTGGCGGCATTGTGGAAACGATGGACGCGTTTATTGAACATCCGCACGTCACGATTGTCGCGGAAATGCAGATTATTGTGCATCACCATCTTTTGGCGTTGTGTGAACCGGCGGAAGTGAAAATAATTTACAGCAAACCTGAAGTACTGAATCAGTGCCGGCGCTGGCTCAATGCCACCATGCCGGATGTGCAACGTCTGCCGGTAGCGTCCAGCAGCAAGGCCGCCGAGTTGGCCGCGGCGGAAACACATGCCGCGGCAATCGGTTCATCGCTGGCGGCGGAGCTTTATACCCTCAAAACTCTTTTTTCCAACATTGAGGACAATGCCAATAATGTCACGCGGTTTCTAGTCATCGGCCGACAGCCCCCCCGCCGCAGCGGTGATGACAAGACCTCTATTATTTTCACCACCGCCCACAAATCCGGAGCACTGGTGGATGTATTGGATGTGTTCCGCAAGCACGGAATCAATCTTACCAACATTGATACGCGGCCAAGCCAGAAACGGAATTTTGAATATTATTTCTTCACGGATCTGGTCGGCCACAGTGAAGACCCGGCGGTTAAAACAGCCTTGGAGGAAGTGCGTTCACATTGTCTGCATCTGGCGATTCTCGGGAGTTTCCCCCGCGCCGTGGAGACGCTGTAAACCCGCGGGCGCGGTAATTTTCAGGCGGGGACGAACTAACACTTTACTGCGGCGCGGGCAGGTCGCGGATAAATTCCACCAGATTCGCCAGCGATGGACTTGCAGCGCTGCGCACGTAAAAGCCGCTGGTGGCTGTCCCCATGCACAACGATTCCGCCAGATTCAGACCTAAAAGCCGGCCCGCCACAAAACCGGCGTTGAAATGATCACCGGCCCCAGTACTGATTTTCGGATGTTTAACGAATGGGCCGGCAAAAGAGGCCGAGCCATTGGCATCGGCGGCGGCACCTCCGGAGCGAGGGTGGATCACAACGGTCCCAAGGTCCATTTTCTTTCTTATTGCAACGGCGAGCGCTTCGATTTCTTTTTCAGGATCAGCGGAGACCGGCAAGTCCAATGCGGCCGCCACCTGCGTGGCTTCTTTTAGATTCAAGCCCAGAATGACATGCATAAAGGGCTTAAAAACCGCCAAAACGTCCAGACCTGTGCGCAGGTCCTCGCGCGTGCGCTTTTCCGGATCAGCAAGATCAACAAATAAAGTTCTCTCACCCGGCGGAACCTCCGGCAGCACATCAGCGGCCAAGCGTCGCCAGATATCATTCATATAAGGCAACATGGTCCAGTTCACCGTTCCTATGAGCCGCGATGAGGCCACTAGGCTGACCATTTCATCAATGCCGATGCGGGACACCAGGGTGTCCCAGGTGATCTCAGCGGTGGGCGTGAGTTTGCCGAGCATAATTTTTCCGTCATCAAATTCCAGGGCATCCGTGTGGCACGCCTCCGCGATACTCAGGACTCGGGCGTGCTTGGCAAGCTCATGGAATACCGGATGAATATCGGGATACCCCAGACTGCCGATGCAGGTAACCCCCAACCCGATGGCAGCTAAAGCGTTGGCCATAATCGGGCCATTGCCGCCGAGCTTCTGCAATTTTACAACCACTTCAATGTTGGCACTTTGCCCCCGGGCCTCGCGGATGCGGTTGGCGAATCCTTCGATGGTGGTGAGGCGATCAAACTCACCGGCGCTGGCGCGTTTATCGACAACCTGGGCAATTTCATCGACAAAACCGTCCAGGCCGATGACCGCGCCGATGGACGCAACGTCCGCCTTGGAGAGTTTACTTGACACCGCAAGACAGATTGCCGCACGTGTTGTATCCGCCATAACTTCTCCACCGAATAAATATTACAAGTCTGTGAACTGCATTAGTTCAATTTTTTCGTGGTGTTCCGGCAGGGCCACCGCCGCATATTCCGCCATGCCTAACTCGGACATCATCCGCCGCACGACCGCAGGGTCATACGTACCGGCCAAGTCCATTAAATCCCAGAAAATGCTGCCTGTTGACCGCGTATTTTCCAGGGGAGCAATGGCCTGCTTAAAGGCTTGAATCAGCCCGGAATAATTTTCAAAGACACCGGACTTTTCCGCCCAGGTGCATACCGGCAACGCCAGAGACGCCTGGGACACCAAGCCGTCCGGCCGGGTGCTTAACACCAAGAGTGTATCCACGCCGGCCACGGCGGTCTGTAAGGAAGCATCGGCATGGCCAAAGGGGTCAGCTAAAAGCATAACCGATTTTATTTGGCCAGCTTTAATTTTACCCTGAACATCCGCGAGTTTGCACACATTCCCAGCAAGTTTGGCCAGCACTTTCTCAGCACCCCGCCGATTGGGGGCCTGTTCCGCGCGAAGCGTATACGTTACAGCCCCGGTGGTGGGATTTTTGAAAACCTGATCCTCCCCGTCAATTTTCGGCTCAGCCAACGTCAGCCACGCTTGCGGATCGATACGACGTATCCATTGGGCGGCAAGGAACATTTCTTCGGTCGAATCAAAGGCGTTGAGAACCAGGATTGTCGCACCGGGTGTCGCCGCATTTTTTTTCACCGCCTGGTCAAGTTGTCCAATGCTCTGGGCTGCTGATAATTCCTGCGGCACACCTTTGGCCGCCGGGGTCTGGAGGCGATTGTTATGAATGAAATTCCATCCGTAACGGATGTCATCGGAAATCCACCATTTATTGACATCGGCGTTGAATCGCGGTTTGATGCGATAGACGCGTCCCTGATTATGCTCAATGGAAATATTCTCCCCGCCGCTGGAAAACGGGGAAATGCTGGGCGTTTTTTTCAAAAACCAGACCCGCTGGGTAAACAGAAAATCTTTATCCAGCAAGGCACCAACCGGGCAAATATCTATGACATTGCCGGAAAGCGGGTTATCCAGAGATTGGCCCTGAAAAACATCAATTTCTTCACGATGACCGCGCCCAAATACAGCCAATTCACCGGTGCCGGAAATTTCCCGCGTAAAGCGTACGCATCGCGTACACATGATGCAGCGGTCACTGTATAACACCACGTGTTTCCCGATGTCCTTCTTTGGCTTTTTGGCCTTGTCTTCGTCAAAGCGACTTTCAGATCGGCCATATTGATAGCTGTAATCCTGTAAATGACATTCACCCGCCTGATCGCACACCGGGCAATCCAGCGGATGGTTGAGCAGCAGAAATTCCATAACCGCTTTTTGATTAGCGACTGATTTTGGTGAAATACTGTGAACTTTCATCCCATCAACGGCGGGAGTCTGACAGCTTGGAACAAGCTTGGGGACTTTAACCAGCTTGGCCGGGTCTTTGGGATCGGGAGATTCAATTTCCACCAGGCAGATCCGGCAGCTTGCAACAATTGAAAGCCCCTGATGATAGCAATAGTGTGGGATCTCCATACCGGCATCAAGGCAGGCCTGGAGAATCATTTTTTTGCCATCCCAGACAACTTTTTTTCCGTCAACGTCCATTGTGGGCATAGAAATCACACCTTATAGCATTGTGTCCGCAGTTAATTCCGGACAGTTTCTTTCGCTTCCCGCAGAATCGCTTTTTACACCGCTGCGGCGGCGTGTGCATCCAGCGTCACGCCCTGCACCTGATCAGATTTCAAGCGGGCCTTAAAATCTTCCGGAAACTTCTGCAGGAATGTCCGCACCGCCCAATTGGCACCATCCGCCAAACCGCATATGGTTGTACCCGGCATGGACCCCATGCTTAGGCCAATTTCCATCAGCAAGTCAAAGTCCTGCGGCTTACCATAACCGGCCACAATCCGATTGAGCATTTTGTGCATCCATGCGGTGCCTTCGCGGCATGGCGTGCATTGGCCGCAGCTTTCATGGGCAAAGAAACGGACGATATTCCGCAGCATCACAACCAGATCTGTTTTGTCCGTCATGACAATGACACCGGCGGTTCCAAGGCCCAGCACGTTATATTTTTTTCCAATATCAAAATCAAGTTCCGCGTCGTACTGATCCGTGCCAAGGACCCCCATGGATACGCCGCCGGGAATTGCAGCGCGGTATTTTCCGCCTTTTATTCCACCGGCATATTTTTCAATGAGGGTGGACATCTTAATGCCCAGCTCTTCTTCATAAACACCCGGCTTATGAACCAATCCGCTGACGCCGAACAGTTTTGGTCCGGCGGAAGAGGCTGTCCCCATAGACTTGAACCAGTCCGCGCCATATTCAATGATGTACGGCAGGCAGGCCAGGGTTTCCACGTTATTAATAATGGTGGGTTTCGCAAACGCCCCGGCGATGGCGGGAAATGGCGGCTTGATACGCGGCCAACCGCGTTTGCCTTCGAGAGATTCCAGCAATCCGGTTTCTTCACCGCAGATATACGCCCCCGCTCCCCGATGTACATAACAGTTATGCACAATATCCGTACCCGGAATTTTCTGTCCAAAAATTCCTCTGGCATACGCTTCTTCCAGCGCCTTTTCCAGAATTTTAGCCTGCAGGTGGTATTCACCACGTATGTAGATATAGCTGGTGGTAATGCGGTTGGCGAACGCCGCGATGGCAATGCCTTCCAGCAGTACATGCGGATCATACTCGGTCAGATAGCGGTCTTTAAAGGTTCCCGGTTCAGATTCATCAAAATTAACCGCCAGGTAGCGCGGATGCAGATCCTTGGGTAAAAACTTCCATTTCGATCCACAAGGAAACCCCGCCCCCCCGCGCCCCCGCAAATTGGAATCGATGACCAGTTGTATGATCTGCTCC
>DAHVEJ010000195.1:0-925 GCA_027313145.1 Phycisphaerales bacterium
GCGTGGAATTGGATCCATTCGCGTTGGAAGTGGCGCGGCTGTCGCTTACGCTTGCCGATATACCGCATTCCACTGGTTGGAAATTAGAACAGGGCGACATGTTCGAAGCCGATACGCTGGGGGCGCAAGCCGTCAATGCTCGCATTGTGCTGGCTAATCCACCTTACGAGAAATTCGGTAAGAAGGTAGGGAAAAATCACACTAAGCACGGCGCATCTGCTAGCGCCGGGACGAAAGCGATGGAGATGCTTGGTCGGATTGTTCCTAATCTGCAGGAAGGAGCGGTTTTAGGCGTAGTGTTGCCGGTTGGATCACTGCACAGCAAGGAGGGGCGGCAGACACGGAAGCTCTTAATGGAAGACTTTGAGATTTTGGAAATCTGCCTGCTGCCGGACGGAGCTTTCGCCTACTCGCACCACGAAACAGTGATGCTGGCGTGCCGACGCCTGTCTGACACCACCGCTCCGCGAACACGCATCTTGTATAACCGCATTTCACCCGCCGACGTTTCGGAGTTTCGTCGAACCCATCACGTTCGTATCTCCGAGGAAGTTCCACAGTCAATTCTCGGCCAAGCGCCTGATTATTCTTTGCGATGGCGCGAGCTTGAATCAGTTTGGCGTTATTGTTCCAATTATCCCCGTTTTGCGAGCATGGCCAGCGTGGGCCAGGGGTTCTCATTCGTTCGGCGGGATAAGCGGCCGCCGGATGCTGTTGTTCCATGCGAAGAAAGTCGACGAGGTTACGTCAAAGCGTTCCTCGGAAATATGGCAAAAACAATGATCTTTAGCGCTCCAGAAGAGGCGCTTTGCCGGTTGGACAGTGATGTGATCCGAATTCCTCGACCGGGTGCCGAGGTGGGGAAACGCCAAATTGTAGTCAACCAGGGTCGCGTTACCGCACCCTGGTTGATCAGAGCGGTACT
>DAHVEJ010000195.1:935-7770 GCA_027313145.1 Phycisphaerales bacterium
CGATCCGGAAGGCCACGCGGTAAACAACAATTTTTTAGTGGTACGCCCGCGGTTGGAACTCCCGCTGGAATACTTCTGGGCCATCCTCAACTCTCCTTTCGCGAACGCCTTTGCACATACCAGCAGGACATCGCGCCATGTGCTGGCGGGTACAATCGAGAAAATGCCGATACCTGACGCATCGCGCGAGGAAATTGATGCAGTTGTTCAGGCCGCTAGAGTCTACCTGGCTATAGCAAAATCCAGCGGCGAACCAATGACTGGCACGCCAGATGAAAGGGCCGTTAAGTACGCCCTGCTGCGAATGGATGCTGAGGTATTGCGCCTTTATGACTTACCGCCGAGACTGGAACGGCAGGTGCTGGACATTTTTTCCGGAAAGAAAAGGCTCGGCGTGGGTTGCGAGTTCGAGGGCTACTTCCCCCCAAATTTTAACGCATGGATTCCCCTGCATGAATATATTTCCGATGAGTACCGCGCGGCGGCATCGGAAGACACGATTAATCGTTGTGAACCCATAAAATCGCAGGATATCCTAGCGGCGGTTAAGGCAACGGCGCATCTGTTTAACGAGGATTGAGGGTGGACGAATACCTGATAGACACAAATATCCTGTTCGACATGATGAATGCTGAAGCTGCGGATTCCAAGCGCGTCTGGGCAGCGCGACGCGCGCGTAATGCGGTTTTGCATTTACCGGTCGTGGCGTTGGGCGAAGCAGGTTTAGGGTATTGCTTGCGGGGAATCGACCACGACGCCGCGCGAAAGGATATTGAGACTTTTCTCGGAGATAATGGAATCCTTGTCCAGGACGTGACAAAACACACCGCCGATACTTACGGTGATCTCAAAGCACGCCTTGTCAGGCAATATCAACCAAATAAGATGAAGTGGCCGGAAAAATGGTCCCATCCGGTTACGGGTGCCGAGCTTAGCATTGATGAGTGCGATCTTTGGATCATCGCGCAGGCCATAGAGCGAAATCTCGTTCTGGTAACCGCAGACAGGATGGAACGACTTCGCGAAGTAATTAAGGAATTGCGCGTGGAAAACTGGCGCGCCGCATCAGGGCCGTGATATCTCCCGCCCGTGAAACCGCCAGCCCTCCACGGTCCGACCTTGCGCTCACAGCCCCGCGATGACCGCGTCGGTTACTTCGCTGCAGGTCGCTTTGCCGCCTAAATCGCCTGTCAGGATATTTCCGGCATTTAATACCCCAAACGTTGCTTTCTCAATCGCTGCCGCCTCTTTACTCAAACCAAAGGTGTAATTGAGCATCATCGCCACGCTCAGAATGGTTGCTACCGGGTTGGCTTTATTTTGGCCCGCAATATCCGGGGCGCTGCCGTGAATGGGTTCATAGAACGGCACGGATGGTGCGCCGGGTTCCCCCAATGATGCCGACGGCACCAGTCCAATGGAACCCGCCAGCATGGAAGCTTCATCGCTTAATATATCGCCAAAGGTATTTTCCGTGACAATCACATCAAAATCCGAAGGCCGCCGCAGAAGCTGCATCGATGCGTTGTCCACGTACATGTGCTCCAGGCGCACATCCGGATATTGTTTGCCCATCGCGGTGGCCAACTCACGCCATAACTGGCTGGTGGCTAAAATATTAGCCTTATCCACACTGGTTAAACGCTTGCGGCGCTTGCGGGCGGTTTCAAAGCCGACTTTCAAAATCCGGCTGATTTCCTGTTCGCTGTACGCCAGCGTATCAATGGCTTTGCGATCCGGCGATGCGCCGCTGATGCCCTGTGGCTGGCCATAATACAGCCCGCCGGTAAGCTCGCGGATAATCATAATATCGATTCCGCCTTTGATAAGCTCCATTTTCAGCGGGCAGCGGGAGGCTAATCCGGGCGGCAGCAAAACATGCCGCAAATTGGCGAACAAGCCTTTGCGTAATTCCAAAAGCGCCACGCGCTCCGGACGTTCTTTCTGTGGCAGGGTTTGATCCCGGTCCGGCAGGCCCACAGCACCAAATAAAATCGCGGAATTGCGCTGACAGATTTCCCGAGTGGATGCCGGCAACGCGGTACCATGCTTATCAATGGCGGCCCAGCCGACATCCGCAAATTCCGCGTGTACCTTATGGCCGAATTTTCGCGCCACAACATCCAGCACACGCATCGAAGCATCCACAACTTCTACACCAATGCCATCACCCGGCAACACCGCAATACGCAAATCCATCATTCAACTCCGCAAGCATAAAAGCCATTGTCTTACGATCAGAAACAGTAATGGCAAATTCGCCCGGAGGCAACTGGCGATTAAGGGCGTGCCAATTTTTCCGGGCGACCTCATTCGTGATGTTAGCCGGCACATTTAATGTGCCGCCGCGTCGCGAAAAGCGCGCCCGCCGCAGCCGACAGTTCTGCATATCATCGGCGCGATCCCGCCCATTAAACAACAATATTGACCCCGCCCGGAGAAATTGCCACGCCCGCGATTAAGCGATTAAGTCCCGGCTTAAACACTGTGCTTAAAACGGCCTGTAGGCGTCACGATGATCGCCCCACCGGTGCCGCTTGCTACCGCCTCTGGAACGCCGCTCCTTTGAACAAGCGTTATCGCCTGATCTGCCACCCTATAGCCGCCGCATGGCTGATTTGATTACCTCTGCATATTGTTCCACAATTGTGCCCGGAACCGCCAATGTAAATGCGGCAACTCTGGCGGCGGTTATTTCAGCCGTCAGTGATTCCGTTCAGCGGTACTGCCGCCGCAATTTTACCCCCGCCGCCTATACCGAACTATATGATTCTCCCAACCGACCCTATTTAATGCTGCGGCAAACGCCTATTCTGCTGCTTAATTCCGTTACCTTGTATCCCACCGGCCTGTATCCGCTGGTTTGCACACCGGATCAATTTGATCTGCGGCCCGAAATTGGCCGCATCTCTTTTAAACCGCAGGCGGCGCAATCACTGGCGGTGCCGTTCCCCTGGAGGCTTGGATTTCGCTGCCTCGATGCGGTAGAAGTGAATTACATCGCCGGCTTCGGTTTTGCTACAACCAGCACTGTATCAGTGCTGCCCGGCGAACAGATCGTAACGCCGGCTGCGATGGTCGGCACAAATATCGACCAGCCGTGGGCCATCACGGTCGGAGAAACGCTGGTCATGGATCCCGGCACAACCGTGCAGGAAACCGTGACAGTCACCGCGGTGGGTGGCAACACATTTACGGCAACATTTGCCCAGCCGCATGCCGCCGCCGCCGTGATCTGCGGTGTGCAGATTCCGGAAGATATCGCCTTTGCCAGTGCACTGGCCATAGGGAATATATTCAATCAGCCGGACTTAACCAAACAACGGGAATCGCAGGGAAAAACCATCGGCTATGAATATCTGGTGCGGGCCGGTGATCTGATTTTCACCACCGAAATAACCAATATTTTAGATCGCTATCGGGACGCTGTGGTATGACGTTGCAATTATTAACCCGTCGAACGCTTACCCTGCAGCGCGCGATAACCACGCCGGGGCCAAGCGGCGAAATTCTCCGGTCCTGGCAAACCGTGATGACCGCTGTTTCCGCCAGCATTCTGACGTTTCACGCGCATCTGCGGAAAGTTGCGGAACGCCGCACCATGGATATCACGCATGTGATTATCACGCCGCAGAATACCGGTGCGCAATTTGGCGATCGACTTTTTGACGGCATATTGTTTTACCGGGTGCGGTATGTGATCAATTTAGGGGATCGCGATCAGGCGTGGGCCATTTACACCGATCAACTCGACCCGCAGGATGCCATTACAGAAAGTTGAGCGAATTGTATGCAGCCGCTGTTGCAGGCATTGATCAGTAAAATTACCGGCGATGCGCCGCTGGCGGCCATTTTCGGCACCGCCGCCACGGTTTATTTAACCGAAGCGCCGCCCTCGGCGGCGATGCCTCTGGTGGTTGTGCGGCTTGGTGTGGGCCGCGTGAGCCATGATTTTTCCGGTGATCGCATCACCGTTGTGCCGGTGCAATTTCAGATTATCGCCGCGGATATAAACATAGCACTGGCCGGAGCGGAACGTGTCGGCGATTTGCTGGATCAGACAACGCTGAATTTATCCACCGGCAGCCTGTTACTTTGCACTCGCACAGCGGATATTCAATCCGCCATGCCGGGCTTTAATTCCCTGCTTTACGCCATTTACACCGCCAACGTACACCTGGAATGCCAGGTGTTTACCGCGGCATAACAAATTGTTCGCCCGCCGCCTGTCCGAAATTATTTGGAGATTTTACCCATGCCCACATCCCTGCCGCTTTCCGGTTTGACCGCCGCAGTCACACTGCCGCCGGGTCTCACAGCCAACATTTATGATGCCCGGCTTGATGAAGAATTTCGTGAAAAAGATTCCGAAGCCTTTGCCGATGCGGGCTTTGGTTCGGGAATTCTTACCGGCCAGCGCTTGCACGGCGTGGTGGTGGGTTGGCTGACGCAAAGCGATCCCGGCATGACCGCTTATCACGCCGATGTGCCAATAAGTTTTACCGCCGCCACCGGCTGTATCATCACCGGCTCATTTAATATCACCCGCCTGCGCATTCGTTTGCGGGTGGGGCAGATCAGTATTTTCACCGCTGAGATTTCATCCGTTGGCCCATACAGCAAAACTTGGATTCAATCATGACGCATCAAAAAGAATCAACGCACCGATTCCACACCGCCCCGGAACACATGCCGCCTGGCCATGACGCGGGCACGCATGATTCACATGCGCAATCCGCGCTGCCGGCGGAAATACTGGAACTGCTGCAACGCCATGCGGAAGAATTACTCCGCACCAGCCGGGAACACCATCGCAGATCCACCGAGACAACCGACGCCCCGATTGTTGATCCATGGGCGCTAGTCGGCACGGGTTCGGCAATAACGGCCGACGGCCATCGCGGCAGACCGGCTGATCCGCTGCAAAAACTGCTGGCAATCGGTGAAAAACTTCTGGCGAAACTCGAAAGCCCCATAAAAAATCCGTTCGATTTTTTGCCGTAGCACTTGTAACCGCCATGGCAACGGCAATCGCCGATTCAACCGGGAATCGTTTAGCACACATGGCCAAGAATACCCGGTCGTGCGGTAGCAACGCCCGCGCACCGAACCCCGCACCAACACCAAGCTCGGCGTGCCTTGCAACCGCAGGATTAGTTGGACTGGGCCTGATCGCCTTGCGCAAGCGGCGGCAGCTGTCTCCGCAGAGCATGTGAAAATAGATCAGGTGAACAGGAGAGTCCCGGCGCGGGGCCGCCGCAACCAAAACGTCTTGTCCACAGATTACAACGATTACGCAAATGTTACCCAACGAAACTTTGCTGTTGCAATGATTTGGTGCCGAAGTTTATCAGCAGGCCGACGTGGTAGCCCATCACTTCGAGGTAGTGCTTAATCGTGCTTCCTCCACAGTTGAAAGACGCGATAGAGCCTTGGTTTCAATAATAACGCATTCGTAACAAATAAAATCCGGATTAAATAAAATTTATTGGTCGTCGCCCGTTAATCTGCGTAACCTGAGAAATCTGTGGATAAACGTCGTGTTCCCGGCACGCCGTGGACGAGGAAATGAACGGGTTGTGGCACACAAGGCCGGCCTAAGTTGCTAATGGAGCTGCGCTGCAGATTCCGCCTGCGGTCAGGAGAATCCCGGCCCGCCGGTGCCAAAGCAGCCTGCTGACGCCTCAGCCCACGGCGTTACTGCGCTTTCGGATGCATCAGGCGATATACCAGTCCCGCCAGAACCGCGCCGACAATCGGTGCCAGCCAGAACATCCAGAGTTGGCCGATATATGCGCCGCCGGCGATCAGAGCCGGTCCGGTGCTGCGGGCCGGATTGACCGAGGTGTTGTCCACCGGGATCATAATAAGATGAATCAGCGTCAGCGTCAGGCCGATGGCCACGCCGGCAAATGCCGACTGCCCGCTGGGGCTGGTAACGCCCAGAATCACCGTAAGGAAAAAGAAGGTGCAGACAATTTCCCCCACCATACACGCCAACAAACTATAGTGGCCGGGGCTTAGCGACCCAAACCCGTTGGACGCAAAACCGCCCACGACGAACCCCGGCCGGCCGCTGGCCACCACATAAAGCACCCCGGCCGCGGCAATGGCCGCGACAACCTGCGTAATAATGTAAGGCAAAATATCTTTGGCGCTAAAGCGTCCACTGGCCCAAAAGCCCAGAGTCACAGCGGGGTTAAAATGCCCGCCGGAAATATAACCCACCGCATAAATCATGGTCAGCACGGTAAGGCCGAAGGCCAGAGCCACGCCGGCAAAGCCAATGCCCAAGTGGGGAAACGCCGCGGAAATTAGCGCGCTGCCGCAGCCGCCAAACACCAGCAGAAACGTTCCCAGAAATTCCGCACCCATTCGTCGCAACATACCCCTAACCCTTTTATATAAGTTAATAAAATCAGAGCAACTCCCGATAAGCTCTCCATAACCACGGAAGATCATACCGCCGCAACGTTCATTTTGCGATAGCACGCCTGCCGCTACGGCGAGGGACGCGGAAAAGGTGTCAGGTACCTTTTATTGGGAATTCTTTGGAAGCGCTCGGCTTTTAGGTGATGCGAAATGCTCGTTGCAGACGGTGCCTGCGCAATTCCTACGCCGGGGCGGGATGGCCCTACCCGTTGCGGGGTCTCGTTATCGCGTTTAACCGACGACAATTCACTTGGGAAACGATGGGCTGGATTTGAGCCTGCGGAAAAATTCCGCCTGGTGGGATTCGGCGGGGGCTACGTCGGGACTAATACTACAACGCCACAAAAGCTCAAGAAAATATAGTTGGCTGGCCGATGAAGCCTTTCAGGATCCGTATTTCTGA
>DAHVEJ010000196.1 GCA_027313145.1 Phycisphaerales bacterium
TTCCTTCCTTGGAAAGGATATAGTATACACCGGCGAATCTCGCATTGCAATGTTATTTTGGAATCACACTACTAGGGATGGCGGTGCCCCGGCCAGTTCGTGACCAGGCTCTGGGCGCTTTCTTGCAATATCTCAGGAACCAAAACATCTTTTGCATATGGGATATCGGGTATGACAAGCTCGCGCCGCTTTTCTCGAACAACAACTATAACCCTAAACTTCGTACCATCGAGAATAACTGGTTTTCCGTGCTCGGGCGCGGCAACTGGCTGGTCTGCGCCGGGAAAACCACTGAGGCCCTGGAATGGGCGGCGGCCCCTTGGGAACCGTTCATCACCGCAGACGGCAGCACTCTGCTAATTCGTACCAACGAGCCGATCAGACTTCAAGCCTCGGTTGTCCAAGGCACAGCGACCGACCTCGCGGGGGTTACCGCTGGATCCCTCGATTTGGTCATCACCGATCCCCCATTCGGCGATTTGGTCGATTACGCTGAACTCGCCGATTTCTTTTATGTTTGGTTACGCCTGGCGCTGGTCACAGAGCATCAATGTTTCGCGCCGGAGTACACGCCAAAGTCAATGGAGATAGTGACAAACCCGGTGCGGAATCCGGAGAATCCCGAAGCGGTGTATAGCTCGCTGCTGACTGCAGCCTGGGCGGAAAGTCACCGCGTTCTGAAACCGGGCGGCATACTCGCATTCACCTTTCACCACAGCGAAGATGAGCCGTGGCTCGCGGTACTAAAGAGTCTCCTCGATGCGGGCTTCTACCTTGAAGCGACCTACCCGATTCGTAGCGACGAGACGAAGGGTGAAGGCGCGGAGTTCGGATCCAAGAAAATCGAATACGACATCATCCACGTCTGCCGCAAACGACTGGAAGAACCAACGCCCGTCTCCTGGCCTAAAATGCGCCAATGGGTCAAGGGGGAATTGTCCCGCCTGCGGCCCGTTCTGGAATCCTATCGCAGCCGCGGTCTTTCCGATGCGGATATCCGCGTGATCCTCCGCGGCAAAGCCCTGGAATTCTATAGCCGCCATTACGGCAAGGTTCTGGTTTCCGCCCCCGGCGGAGAAAATGCTGTTCTATCCATCCGTGACGCCCTGCTGGGCATCAACCAATTGCTGGATGAAAGCTCCGGCCAACCCGGCCAGCGCCCGCCCAGCTTGGTCCAGCCCGTGGTCTACCAATTCCTCCGCCTCTTTGGCACCAAATCCGCATACAGCCGCGATGAAATCAGCAAACTCCTGCGCGGCACCGCCATCCAACAACGTGATTTTGAACGCGCCGGCTCCAGCCCCTGGATTATTGAGCACGACAAATTTATCAAGCGCGTCCCCATTTATGACCGCTTCCAACTCATGCGCCAACGCCAGCGCCGGGAATTAAGGACGGAACTGGATCAGGCCCATTTCCTCATCGGAGCCGCGCTGCCGGTAAAAGAAGGTGATACCGGCGTCAATATTGAAAAAGAACTGGAACGCGAAACCCTGTTAATCCGCCCCGGCGTCGATGCGCTCTTAGACTGGTACAGCAAAACTCCCGCCGTGCCCGACGAACCCGGCATCCCCACCGCCGCCAACCTCGCCCTGACCCTGCTGCGCGCCGCCCTCGAATCCCAACGCGCCCGCATGCGCCAGGAACAACCCCTCCTCTGGGAAGAATGGCAATCCGCCACAACGTAACCACCGCGTCGCCCCACCCCATAAAGCCGCGACCGCGGGTCGCGCCCAACCCCCGATCACCTCCCCCGACCTCTGATTTCGCTGTGGTAAATTTCCGTCCCCCATCCCCTCGCCCATCAATTTGTGCCACAATCCCCAAAAAAATCCGTGTTACCGTGGTAATCATTCCCTCATGGTGAGTCGCTAGAAATCTGTGAAAATCTCTGAAATCTGTGGATAAGACGTTCTGATTGCGGCGGAGCCGCGCCAGGGCCTCGGCGATCGGAGTTTATCATGGCAATCGCGAAGGTGGCTTTTCGCCCCCGTCAAAAAATCTATGAAAATCTGTTTCCCGTGCGCGCCGGGATGGACAACAAACACCCCTAATTTGTCAACGCCTCCACACCAAACCACTGCCCAAAATCCCCCCGCGCGTTATATTACCCGCACGGAGAAAACCACCGGAGTTCCCCTATGCACGAAATGTCATCCACCGCTTGGAAGCGAAAGGGCAGCAGTATTGTCTGGCACCCGAACCTGCTGGCCGATCTGATCCCCAACATTGAACCTACGCCCCTGCGCGTCCTGTTGCATTGGCTTAACTCCGGCTTCCCGGAATCCACGCCCGGTGGTCACCGCACCGTTTTAATCGGTGGCCTGCAAACCGTGGTCGAAACCATGCTCACCGATTCCACACCCGATCAAATCGCACTTTGGCTGCGCTCCAACGCCTTGGGCAGCGTGCGGGCCTGGAAACAACATTGGCCCGATGTGGGGCTGATATTTGTCATGGATGGGCCGGGAGCGCTGTTTGAATTTAATGAGGCCGATGAAATTGTCTATTTTGGCCGGGGCCGTGACCGTGCCAAAAAAGTAAAGCTGTCGCTGGCAATATGGAACGGAGCCGCCTCCGGTGCCGGGGCGTATCAGTTGGTGGTGGAAAAAGACCGAACCAAAGAAGTCGGCGGTTATTTTGTGGAGAGGGTTTCGTGAACGCCATGCCGACGGAATCGTCAACAACGGTACCCCCTGCGCGTAGTAATAACGTGCCGCACCAGTCACCGCCGATATCTGCCGGTACGTCCAACTTGCCGTTGCCTATCGGCACCGCCGTATCCCATGCCGAGCTTGGCGACGGTGTGGTGCTTGCGTTGGAGGGCGGCAGCTATGCCCGCGTGTTTTTCCGCAACCACGGTGAACGACAAGTGCCGGTGCTTTCCCTGCTGCGCACTACCACATGGGAACAACAGGTCGCCAACTCGGTGCAGTCCGCAACGCCGGAAATACTGCGCCGGCTCTGGCTGGCCGTTGAAGCCCACCGCCTGCCGCTGATGGATGCCGCGGCCACGCTTACATCCGCCAAGGTGGATCTGCTCCCGCATCAAATTGTTCTGACTTATAAAATCGCCAACGCCTCTCCGCGCCGCTTTCTGGTGGCGGACTCGGTGGGCCTTGGCAAAACCATTGAAACCGCCCTGATTCTGCGCGAATTAGCCTCCCGTGGAGAATTATCCCGGGCGTTAATGGTGGTGCCCGCCGGACTGGTGGAAAACTGGCGGCGGGAACTCAACGAAACCTTCAGCCTCGATTTTGAAGTTTTCGGCTGGGATGGTGATGTCACCGACCGCAAAAGCAACGCCTTCGCCAAACACAACCGTCTGATTGTAAGTATTGACACGCTCAAACGCCTGCCGCGTGTAAAGCGGCTTCTGCAGGCCGCCCGCTGGGACTTGATTGTATTTGATGAAGCCCACCATCTCACCGCCTCCCGTAGCGGCAACAAGACCAGTAAAACGCTCAATTTTAAACTTGCGGAATCCCTGCGTGAGCACAGCCGCGACCTGCTGCTGCTGTCCGCCACACCGCATCAAGGTGATCATTTCCGCTTCTGGATGCTCACACAACTACTTGACGCCAGCCTGTTCCGCGACCCCACGGACATGGTGGAAAATCGCCACCGCCTCAATACCATTGTCTTCCGCCGCACTCAGGCGGATGCCTGCTCTGCCAACGGCGAACCGCTGTTTTCACGCCGACAGGTGCATACCAGTTCCTTTCACTTAACCACCGCTGAAGATGTTTTCTACAAAGCGCTCTTAGCCTACCTGCAGGAAGGCTATAATCTGGCCGCAAAAATCGGCGGCAAGGGCAAGTCGCTCGGATTTGTCATGACCATCTTCCAGAAAATTGCCGCCTCCAGTTTTGCCGCCGTCGGCTCAACACTCCGCCGCCGCCTGCTGTTGCTGACCATCCATGACGCCGTTGTCTGTGACGAAAATCTGGACACCGATGGCCGCGACCGGGCGTATGCCGAAGCCCGCGATCTTATCCACGGCATGTTCGGCTTAAGTGATGACCGCATGGGCCGCACCCAAGCCGATAAACTTTTGGCCGACCACAAACTTTTGCTGCTGAAAAAACTTGATGCCAAAGCCCAGGCCCAGCAATCCGATTCCGAAATATCCGCCATCGGCGATGAACAAACCGCCGCCGCCCTCGTGGCCGTCGCCATTCCGGAGGAACGTAAACGCATCCGTGAACTCCTGGCCCGGATGCCATCCGGAATCGAAAGCAAAACCGAGGAATTGCTGCGCGGACTGGAACATTTGTGGCGTTCCAACCGTCAGGAAAAAATTGTCGTGTTTACCACCTACCTTGGCAGCGTGGATGCCCTTCGCGCCGCCATTGAACTCCGCTTTCCCGGCCAGGGCGTGGAAGTGCTCAAGGGCGGGGATCACGGCGCGAAAATCGCGGCCGAGAAACGCTTCCGCAAGCCTGACGGCCCGCGCGTGCTGATCTGCACCGCCGCCGGGCGGGAAGGCATTAACCTGCAGTTCGCCCGCGTGCTGTTTAACCATGACCTGCCATGGAATCCCATGGACATGGAACAACGCATTGGCCGCATCCACCGCTATGGCCAGAAGGATACCGCCCAGGTTTACAACCTGGTTTCAACGGACACCATCGAAGGCCAGATATTTTTACTGCTGGAGCAAAAACTCCTGGCCATTGCCACCGCCTTGGGCAAAGTGGACGAATATGGCCAGATCACTGAAGACTTGCGCGGCCAGGTATTAGGCCAACTTGCCGCCCGCATTTCTTATGATCAGCTTTATCAGGATGCCGTGCGCGATCCCACCCTCAAACGCACCCGCCAGGAACTGGAAGTGGCATTGGAAAATGCCCGTCTGGCCCGCAGCGTGGTATTTGAATTGTTTCAGGATTTAGAAGGCTTCAAACTTGATGATTACCGCCAGTTCGATGATGGCGGAGCCGGGATCAAACGCCTGCTGGCGTTTACGCGCCGCAGCGTTGAAGCCCTCGGCGGCCAAGTAAAAATAATCCACGACAACATTTATGAAATTTCCAATCCCGATGGCTCAACGCATCAATTTACCACCAGCCGCGAACAAGCCAAACAGCACGATACCATGACCCTGTTGGGTCTGGAACACACTATTGTCCACGAATATTTAACCCGCTGGCAGTCTCTGCCCGCTGACCAGCGTGCCATCACAGGTCGCCTGCCCGGCTACACCGGCGAACCCTGCGTTTTAACCGTGTGGCTGGCCGAAATTCACGGCACCAATGGCCACTACCGCCAGTGTGTAATCCCGCTGGCCGTCAATCTCCATGGCACCCGCGTGCCCGACGCCGAAGCGTTGTTAAACCGCCTCGACACGCTTGAACCGCCCGCACCCGCCAATGCGGAAACGCCCCGGCCCGACCCCGCCATGCGCACCAAAATCGCCACCGAAATTCTCCCCCCCATGCTCCGCCGCGAACTCCAACACCGCGGCCCCCTCCCCGAAAACAGCTCGCTGGCGTTGAAGCTACTGGCTTGGGTGGAGATAACGCCAAATGCTTAACGTAAGGCGCGGCAAATTTTCTCGGCGACGCTGGGGGCGCGGGTGTCCTCACCCGCTTTTCTCCAGAGGGCAACTTTGTAACCGCCATGCTGGAGGCTTATTTCAAGGATTTTTTAACATCTCCCGGAAGATTTGTCATGCCCATGGCAAGAATTCTGCTGATTATATTTTTGAAGAAACATGAGGTTTGTTTGCAACAATGGAAACAATTCTGGAATCAATACGCTCTTACCTGAAAGAAAACGGAACGGATTACGCCCTGATGCTTACAGGGCCATGGGGATGCGGGAAAACTTATTTCTGGAATGAGCATATCCTACCAAGGTTAATCGACAACAATCCCAGCCATCCAGGCATGCCGAGGCGCCACGCGTATGTTTCCCTTTTCGGAATTAGCGACTTCGACCAAGTGGAAGATTCAATATTGTTCCAATTGCACCCGAAAGTGGTAACAGCGGCAAAAGGAGCCAACGTTGTCGCCGGCACAATTAGCGCGGTTGCATCGGTCTGTGGCCGTTCATTTCCCGCCAGCGCGGGCGACCTGAAGAAAATTCTTCGCACCCTAAAAAGGCCCGAACAATTGGTCGTCTGTTTTGACGATCTTGAACGGGCGGCCATGCCCGTAACGCAATTACTGGGTTGCATTAATAATTTTGTTGAGCATTGGCGGGCGAAAGTAATAATCCTCTGTAACGAACAGGAAATTTTAGGGGTCGAGAGCGGCGAAATAACGGAAGCAGCAAAAGACTACCAACGGGAGAAGGAAAAGATCGTTGGCCGCACGCTAAAACTCAACGCCGAGCAGAAGCAGATTTTTGACCGGTTTATTTCCACCGCATTTGAGGCACAAGGAAATGTTCCGCTCACCGAGGCACACAAAACCAAATTCCGTCAAATATACGAAACAAGCAAAATACAAAACCTGCGGGTACTAAGATTCGCCCTAAGCCTGACCGCCGTGGCGTTGGCCGAAGTCAACAAACTGGGGTCCAACGAGGCGGCGCTCGCCGCAAGGATCATCGATATTTTCTTCCCGCTCGCGCTGGAAGCCCAATACGGCAGGCTGCCGCTGAACGATGCGGTGGCCATATTGCGGGATCGACGCCCGACGATCTCCCTGATCTCGAGCTACATAAAGCCAGCCAAAAACGAACCCAATCCACGTGAGAAATTTCAAGAGCGCTACAACCTCGGCATTCTCGTCGATCCCTACCTCATCTCGCCCGCACTTGCCGATCTGCTGGAATTCGGATTCGCCAACAGCGCGGATTTCGAAGCCGAATTTGGCCCCGAAGATAGATTGAAAAGAGCATCCCTCCCCGTATTGCAGCGATTTGCTTCGCCATGGGAACTTGAAGATCAGGAGTTTACTCGCATTCTGCATGACTCGCTGAAGGAACTGCGCAGCGGGAAATTCAACGAGTGGTCAGTAATTCTCAACAACGTTCGCTTTCTTGAAGGCGCAGATAGAGTTCAGGCCTCCGATATACCCATCAAAGATATGCAGGAGGCGTTTGACGCCGGCTTGAAGGTACTTGCTGACAATAATAGCTTTATCCCCCCATTGCCCGGTGCCGACCACCCGCAGCAGAACGACGGCGAGGTTACCAAGGCATGCATCAATAAACTAAATGCGACGGGAGCGACCGTTCGAAAAACCGAGACCAAAACGCAATTCATCAAAGCATTGGAAGCACTCGCCGCCGATGACGCCGACGCCACCCTGCTTGCAGACCTGATCAGCGCCGGCCATGGCGAGGAAAGTGGAAATCACCCGATCTCAGACTTTATCACCACGGAGGACCTCGCCAGTGCGTTTTCAAATGCCTCGAACCGAGCCAAACGCCAACTCTCCATTGCCGTCGAAGCCCGTTACAAAATGGATAGCCGCCGCATTAACAAGGATTGCAATTGGCTCAACGAACTCAAGGATCGCCTTACCGAATATAGCCACGGGGTATCATTGAGCGCCTTTTGGACGCGAACACTACTGTTGTGTTTCAATAGAAGTGTCACCCCACGGGCTGGTTGGGATATACCGGTCCGATGGAAAAACTTTTAATGAGTCGTCGAGAACGATGTCGGCTGGAGCTATTCAGTCGCGTCAAACAGGGGTTGATAAGCGTGGCGGAAGCCGGGCGTTATCTGGCGGT
>DAHVEJ010000197.1 GCA_027313145.1 Phycisphaerales bacterium
GTTCCAAGGCTACGTTAGTTACGTGGTCAGCGCGCCGCATGGTGGTAATGGCCGCGCTGGCGGCCTGCTGGCTGGGCGTTGCGGCCACCCGAGTTTCAGCCGACCCTCCGGTACCCGGCTATCAGTTGCTGTGGTCCAGCCAATTTAACGGCAATTCGTTGAATTCGCTTAAATGGAATTTTGGGCAACCATGGGGCAGCAATGTTCCGCCAAACAGCAATAGCATTGGCGAACCGGGTAATGTTACCGTAGCCAACAACACGCTGAATCTTACGGCTCAGAATCAGAGCACGGATGGTTATGGATATACCACAGGCTTGGTGAATACCAGCGGCCTGCTGAACTTCACGTATGGTTACGTGGAAGCAAAAATTCAAATTCCCTACACGCTGGGTACCTGGCCGGCATTCTGGATGCTGCAAAATGGATGGCCTCCGGAAATTGATGTCATGGAAGCACCGCAGCAAACATACAACAACCAGGCGGGATCCGTTGGCACATCCTATGACTATTACGCCACGTACCACTACACGGATTCCAGCGGCAATGCCGCCTCCGCCGGAACGGGCATGTACTATACTGGCGTCAACGAAGCTACGAGCTTTAACGATTACGGCATGATGTGGACACCCAATGCGATCAGCTTTTACTTCAACGGTAATCTGGTTGATACCGTCAACAGTTCGCAGGCCAATATCGCGCAAAGCCAAAACATGTACCTGCTTCTGGACCTGGCAATCGGAGGCTGGCCCGGCAACCCACCTTCCTGGGCATCCTTTCCCACGACCATGCAGGTGCAGGATGTGAATGTTTGGCAATTGCCATCCTCAAGTGCGATGACCATGAATTTCACAGGATCAGGCTCGGTGGCTGCGTGGAATAATGCTTCATCCTGGCAAAACGGCAATGTGCCCACGCTGGGTTCCCAAACGGCGGTGTTTGGCCAGAGCAGCGCCAGCGACACCAACGTGCAATGGTCTAACTTTCAGACCGTTGGCAACCTGACCTTTAATGGAGGCACAACCAGTTATACGCTGGGACAGGTTAATACCTCCGGATTAATGCTCGCCAACGATACGGGGACAGCCAACATCACCGCCAATGCGTATAATGGGCACAGCGATTCAGTGACCCTGGCCTCAGAGTTGGAGCTATACAACAACACCAATATTGTCAATAACATGTCCAACTCCATTCAAATATATGGCAATATCTATGGTGAAGGGGCATTAAGCGTACAAAATGGCGGCGTTGATATTCACAGCGCGATTACCAACACGGGCGGGATAAGCGTTGACAATAATGGCAGTATAATGCTTAGCGATGGCAGCATTAATTCTCCCACCAACGATGTGAATTTGAGCACCGCACCCGAAAGCAATGCAAGCATGACCGTGCTCGGGGCCGCTTCATCAGTGAATGCCAGTGTTATTAGAGTCGGTGGGTGGAATGGCGGCCCCGCGACTTTCACGCAAGACGGCGGAACTGTTGCGGCGCAGACTTGGTTTGTCATTGGGCAATCCGGAGCGGCCACGGGGCAAGCTACTATCAATGGAGGGACTCTGGTGGTGAGAGCGGGCGGCGGTGCCAGTGGAGACTTGGAATTAGGTGTATTTAACTCTGCCTCGGGCACATTGAACATCAATGGAACCGGAATCGTTGCGCTACTGAATAATTCCAATATTGTCTTGGGGTCACAGGGCACCAGCGGCAACGGCACGGTTAATCAAAATGCCGGGAGCGTTGGATTTTACTCCGACAACGGCTCAACCGCCGGAGGAACGGGCGCTGTCATTCTTGGGCGTAACGAGTCTACTGGTGTTTACACCTACAACCTTAACGGCGGCACTCTAAAAACCCCGCAAATTGAAAGTTCCAGCGGCACCTCCAATTTCAATTTTAACGGCGGTACTTTGGTAGCTGCCGGAAACAACGCGGAGTTCATGCAGGGGCTTTCCACAGCTTCCATTGAAACCCATGGCGGCACAATCAATCCCAATGGATTTCATATCACCATCGGACAAAACATTTCCGGAAGCGGAGCACTAACCGTCATGGGCGGCGGCACGTTGACACTTTCAGGCAATAACACCTATTCCGGTGGCACGTCCATTTTGGGAGCCACGCTACTGGCGGCAAACACAACTGGCTCCGCCACCGGCTCCGGCACCATCACGATCGGTGCCGGCGGGATGCTTGGTGGCACCGGGGCCATTAGCGGTCCGGTTTCCACGGTCGGCGGCGGCACACTGTCCCCCGGTGCCGCTGATCCGGGAGGCACGCTGACGATTGCCAATACGCTGACTATCGGGGATGGAACGAATTTGCAATATTATTTTTCCGCACCTTCCGGCGGAAGCACTTCCAACAGCCTGATTACAGTAGTCGGCACGTCGGGCAGCAATGGCAATCTGACCTTGGGCAAGGATGTTACAGTCTCACTGCAAGCCGGCAGCACACTTGCCGCTGGCACCTATCACCTGATTTCCTACACTGGCCAGTTGGATAATTTAAGCGACAATTTTAGCGGCTGGACGCTTTCCGGATTTAATTTGCCGGGAATGACCTATAACTTCAGCACGCAGAATTCCAGCAACGCTCTTGACCTGGTGGTCTCAGGGGTGCCGACACCGGAGCCAGCGACGCTGGCTATTTTCGCGTTGGGTTCGTTGACAATTTTGGCCGGCCGATTCCGACGCAGGACGTCTGCAGCGGAACGGATAATCTAAACTAAGGCGTTGACAAAATGGAAAATGGGAAATGAAAAACCAACAGATTGACAGGAGAAATCAGGCATGCAGGGCCGAAGAATCATTCTCGCGATTGTGGTTATGTGCTTGGCGGTGGGCAGCGCAAAAAGCGATGCCATTGGACACAGTATTAAAAAGGGCATAGGAATGGGGCCGGGTAAGCACCCTACAATTTGGGCGACGCGGCTAACTGAACTGCATGTTCATTGGTTTTACACGTGGGGTTCACAGCGACCTGCGGCCACACCGGCAACGGTTCGATTTGTTCCGATGATTTGGGGTTACTATCCAAGAAGCCTGCCGGCGGCGCTGCGGCAAATTTGGGATTACAACGCCAAAGGTCAGGTGCATGACCTGCTGGGATTTAATGAGCCGGACAATAAAACACAATCACGTATTTCCGTGCGGCGAGCGTTACAGGCGTGGCCGCAATTAGAATCCACAGGCCTTACCTTGGGCAGTCCGGCCTGCGTTCATCCCGATGATAAATGGATGCGAAACTTCATGCGAGGTGTGCGGCAGCATCACTACCGAGTCAATTTCATCTGCATTCACTGGTATGGCGGCCCGAATCCACGGGGCTTTATTGGCATGTTGCGAAACATTCATAACTTATATCATCGTCCGCTTTGGATTACAGAGTTTGCGGTCGGGGATTGGAGCGCCAACAAAACTCGTCCCAATAAATTTTCACCAACTGTGATTGCCCGGTTCATGAAAGCCGTCCTTCCAGTGATGAACCGCCTGCCATACGTGCAACGTTACGCCTGGTTCCCGGCAGAGGCTTCAAAAGTTACCGCACTGGGGACATCAGCTCTTTTTAAGAAAAATGGATCGCTGACGGCGTTAGGCCGCATTTACGCATCAGATTAAGCACCCAGCTATTGCCGTACATTTTCAGCGTATCCCGCCGGACAATTATTTCACCGATTAATAACATCAGCCCTGCGAAGCATGAGGTCACTGGCCAGTCATACGACTTATCCACGAGCACGCACGGCGCAACGGGACGGTGTCACGCGACAAACGATGATACAAAATCAGAAGTTTTTTTTAAGAAAATGACCTACCAATCCAGATGCGGCTGCGTATACTTTAATCTATGAGGCCCTAACGATAACGCCATATCGCTAGTTGCGGCTTCGGTCTTGGCGGTGCCTTGCGAGGCGCATTCTTGCGGTACTGCGTGTTTTGATGTGTAACTTTCCGCCTCTGGTCTGACGTTCAGACGCAACAGAGTCGGAATCAGGCTATCAGGAGGTCGAACGATGAACACCGTGTTGGGCAAACAAATAACAAGCGGCCGCAAGAGAAGCGGAACATGGGGCTTCACGCTCATTGAATTGCTGGTTGTCATATCCATTATTGCCCTGCTTACTTCCCTGCTCTTACCCGCCCTGGCGAAAGCCAAGCAGGAATCGTTAAGCATTGCGTGCCTTTCCAACCTGCGGTCGTTGGGCCAACTAACCGATGAATATGCCCAATCCTGGCAAGATGCTATCCCATACGGCACCTCTACGGACACCGCGTGGCCGCAGCAATGGGGGCAGACCAGTTGGGACGCGTTGCTATTTTCATTCAAGCAGGGCATTCGACCAACGCCGAATTGGGAACTTAACTACGGCAACGGGAATCAATATGGGCTTAACACCCCCAGCATGTCTGCGGCCTACAACGCCATGTTCGACTGCCCGGCCGAGTTGATCGTGCCGCCGTTGGATAAGGGGAATCCATCCTACGCAGCCAATCCGAACTTTTTTATGAATTTTACAGAGTGGTCTAATCAGAAGTACACCTTTAAAATGTCGCAGATAACCGATCCTTCCCGCGCGCTGGCCATTGGCGATGCCAATCAGGAAAATATTCCCGACGGTTGGACTTCGTGGGTCTTTGACTGGGAACAGAACTCAAATCAGTGGTATACCGGCCCGGCAAATAAATACATGGCATACCTCAATTACCTCGTACCCGCGAATGGCTTGGTGGGCGGCGAAACCGCCAATGAGGACGCCCCGGCGTGGACCAACGGTACCGGGTTACGTTACCGGCACATGTCCAACGGTCCAGGCAGTGGATATGCCAATGCCGTCTTCTTTGATGGCCATGCCTCCAGCATCCCCATCAACAATAATGTCCCTGGCGCGGCTCCGGGTAGCGCCGGCACCACAGGAACAGTTGGCCTGCGGATACTTAATATCATTAACCCGAATTTGCCGGAAAGCTATAATCAAAACACGTATTAACATGGTCGCAATGCTCTACCAGCCGGTGGTTTACCAGAGTCAAGTCACCGGGTTATCTGGGATCAATGCTGTGGAAAAGGAGGTTTATTAGGATCTGAAATTAAGAGAATCGGCGTTTTACGTTAATTGCGATCGACGCATAACGCTGGTAATAACTATTCTATGGGTTCATTTAAATTTTGGCTTTTTGTAGTTCCGATTGTTCGGAACAGCCATACATTTCAAAACCTTCCATACAAGGAGAAAGAGTTATGGAAAACAAACATTTGATCACCGCAGTCGCCGCGCTGGCGGCACTGGGCGCAGTGGCTTCTTCCGGGGCAGTATTTGCGACGGCCACCACATCGACCGCGATACCTATTGTCAACCCGGATTTTAATGTGGTATTGGAATCGCAAGGTTCTTCCGTAACTGGAACGCTTGCCGGGTATTCCAGCGGCTGGGGGGCCACGACATTTAGTTCGTCAATTAATTATACGGATGGCTCATCGAGTACCTCGGGGTATATTCCCGGCTGGACGGGTGCGGGCGGCGAACAGGTGCTTGGCTCCACAACCACCGCTCCGAATCCACGGAGTGGCGGCAGCTACGGCTACAACAGCTATGGCGCAACAACACAAACACTTTCCACCAATGTGCTGCCAAATACGACGTATCTTCTCACGCTTGGTGCGGACATCCGCTATTCGGGCAGTTACCCCTATTGGTACCTGACTGCGGGCGGGACCCAGATTTCCGGCGGACTATATCTCGGGAATCCTGCCGGCTACCAGCAGGCACCGAACACCGTCGCTGAACTTGTAACAACCGGGGCAACTGCCTCCGGTGCTCTGGGAATTACGCTGGGCAATAATGGCGGCGGTCAGACACTTTTTAACAACGTATCTCTGGTCGCCAATCCGACAAATGTGCCGACCATATATCAGAATGCCGTTAATGTCGTCAATCTTGGGACAACCGCTCCAACTCCTGGAGCAGCCGATCAATCCAACCTTGCGCCCACGGCAACGCCGATCACGGCGTATAACGGAAGCCCCAGCGGCAACACCACCATCAACTATTTTACAAATAACACCGGTGCCCCGGCGGGTGAGACGTTCACCACCGGATCAAACACGGCCGGCTACCTCCTAAATAGTATCACCGTGCTTGATGCATCGGAAAGCGGCGGTTTTGCCGACGGCACATCCATTACCGTAAACGTGAGTTCGGTGAGCGGCAATAACTTCTCCACGTTGGCGATCCTAAGCGGAACAGTGGCGACCGGAACCGCCGCTGCTTCCGGCGATTACCTTAAGATTAATTTAGCCAATCCGATCACGCTCGCTGCTAATTCCGTGTATGGCTACTCGCTGGTCACCGGTGCCGGATACAGTGGCCTTGGGGTCGATCCAAACGCCGATTACGCGGGTGGCCAATTGGCCATGTTTACGCCGGGCGGTGCGACGAACCTGTTCGGCGGAACTCTCACCACCAGCACCCTGACGCCAAACGCCATCTTCGATGCATCGCTAACACCCGTAAGCGCTGTTCCCGATGCGCCGACTCTCGGACTGTTCGCCCTCGGGAGCCTGGCTTTACTGGGGCTGAAACGGCGAAGGCCTCTACAGGCCTGACGCTTGTTCACACCTGATCGCATCCTAATTTACCGGCCTGCGCCGAAACCGGCGCAGGCCGGTTTTTTATCGACCGCCGAACCGGCCGTTGCCGCCCATCCGTGAAGCGGGCCTTGGATCTCTGCTGCGACCAGCAAATTGGGCCGCCCCCAGGAGTCTGTCCGAGTAATGGCCGGGATTGCGATTACTCGGACAGGCTCTAGCTATTCGGATTTTTCCTTTTGATGGAACAGCAATTTTTATGTTCTCAAAATGGCCATGATCGCCACCATTGAAATACTGTATAATTCAATCGCCTGCAAAAGGTTTTTCGGGTTGAAATGAGGCCGTACATGATCACAAAACGTAACATGATTGGCCTGATGTGTATATTGGTGCTAACGCTGTGCATGCAGCACGCTGCATTTGCGCGAAGGTATCTGCGGCCCAGGCCAGTGCCATTAACTCCAGTTGGGCAAAGGCTTGCGGTCGAGTATTCCGCCATGTTGCAAAGCCTAAGACAAAAAATTATAAACGCCCTACCATCCATCAACCCGGGGATGGAGAAACGCTTTATGGCTGCGTACCGTGCCGAGACGGCCTGTAAGCCCTACCTGCTTAGCCCAACCTGGGTGTATCACGTTGGAGAATCACGTGCTTTAGCGGCGCGCGAGATTGCTCATGCCCGTGGCAGCAACAAGTCTTATGCCGATGCACTAGTCCATTGTCAAAAAGTGGCCACTCCGATTCTAGACCGGATTAACGGCTTCCTTTCGAGGGACAACCTTGATGCCGTGCTCGTGAAAGCCTCCATTATTGGGGATGCCACGCCGCGTGGGCTGGCGGCATTTGCCCAGCAGTCTAAATCGAATGAAGCACTGATCCATTCCTTGCTGGCCAACCCAGCACTGATGAAGCAGATGCAGTCTGCAGACGGCCCACAAAATGGCAACTACGGGCTGGCAATGCAGATTTATTATACAATTGAGAAGTCAAATCCTCAGGCTCGCCACGGAATCCTTCAGCGCGTGGCGCTGGCGGTGGCACTGGTTCAAAAGCCCCTGCGGGCGACATCCGCATTTAAT
>DAHVEJ010000198.1 GCA_027313145.1 Phycisphaerales bacterium
TCGCCAATTTATTGAAAAATGCTTCGTCTTCCAGTTTCGCCCATCTTATGCTTCCGTCGCTGACCGCCGCCCGGCCTTACCATTTGCCGGTGCGTTATGGTGAAATGAACTCAGCATGGAATGGTGGAAAACTCGGTGTGAGCAATACCTTCGCCTCCGCGTTGTGGGGAGCCGATACACTTTTTGAAATAGCGCATGTCGGTGGGGCGGGTGTGAATATTCATTTATCCGAGGGGTTTGATCAATTTCCGGGCAATTATGATCCGGTGTATTTCCATCCGCATCAGCCGTTGCGGGTGCGGCCATTATTCTACGGCATGTTGGCGTTTGCTCGCACGATTCAAGATCACGCAAGACCGATTCCCGTAACATATCACACGCATCTGGATGTAAAAATATGGGCCGCCAGAGCCGCCGACGGCGTCGTGCGAATTGCGATTATCAATAAAAGCAGCCACCCAACGGAAGTGCGGTTAAATCTCCCTGTCGGAAAACACCTGCGCCAATACACCCTGATGGCCCCGAGCATCACCGCGGTATATGGTGTAAAGCTTGGCGGCATGACGTTTGACGGCGGCAAAAACGGGCAGTTGACTGCAACACCGTCGCGAACGCCAATCTGGCGTTGGACCAAACACGAAAAACTCTCCGCTCCGGCTTATTCGGTCACCATTGCAGTAATGAAACTGTCAGCGCCCTGACGCAACTTGCCGTGAAAACCGCCCCAACGCATGCCGGGCGCTTGTTCGTCAAGCCATCCTCGGCGCTGCACGTTCATGCCAACGCGTCGATAGTGGTAAAATCGTATTCAATATCCGTCGTGGCGATACCTTCTGCCGATAAATAAACCGGCCGCAGGTTGTCCTGCGGCCAGTGTTAAGATTCAAACTGTTGAACAAAACAAATTCACTCGGTTTCACCATACAGATTGAAGAACGGTGGTTGCAACGGCAGATTCGGAGGCCCGTAACTGGAAAACGCGGCGGGGTTCTGAGAGAGATTGGTGGTGCCTCCCCAACCCGGAATACTGGCGCGATGAAACTGCCCAACTGATCCATCCAGCATGAGAATGTTGGCATCTCCAACGGCGTCTGTGGGTTGAGCGCCCGGCGGACGGTTGTGACGACCATACAGGGTCAACGTGGTCGCACCTGGGTAACCGGGGTACATCCATTGACCGTCAAATATAAAAGCCGTTTCGGCAGGGTTCGGAATTCCGGACATTCGCATCGCATTACTGGCGGCAGTTCCCGCAGCAGGAATGCTCATGATTTCGGTGGGCATGGAGTTGGCCAGAGTTGTTCCGAACCAGAAATAACCGGCGTTGATACAGTACGAGGTTTCAGTGTATACGACCTTGTTGCTGGGCCACAGGGCATAGCTTCGCATAAATGTGCCATCGTACTGGTGGTATCCGGCAGTCGCGGTAATGATATTACTGGCGGCTGGATCCACAAATATCGAATTTACCGGGGGGCCGTATTGCGTGGCCGCTGTAAGTGGTTCTTGCGGGACGAACTTGGCCTCCGCGAGAATGTTAGGCCACCAGTCGGTGAAGGTGCCGCCGTAGGGTGCCAGCCCGGCGGGGAAAATAATATCCTTAAAGCTTTGCGCATATTCTTGGGTGATCTGGCCCATCACTCGCAGATTGGACATACACGCCACATCTTCGGCATCGGCCCGGGCTTTGGCTAATGCCGGCAGCAGTAACGCAATTAGTAATGCGATGATTGAAATGACCACCAGAAGTTCAATGAGCGTAAAGGCTCGCCTGATTCCCGTCAGGGTCATCGCTGTATCTCCGCTGCACGGGGTCGTTCTGCCAGTTTTCATAGCTTTGGCCTCCTTAAAAAAAGCCGTAATTACCAAAATCACCAAGTTCGCCTGTATGCGGCTGCAGAAATGTTGCAGCCATCTATTTCTCCTAATTATATCTGGAAAACCGCAAAAGCATATACCTATTATTCCAAAAAAACTTCTGAAATTGTATCATCACATATCGAACGCAAAGGTGAATTTCAGCCCTTATTTTCGGATGCACCGGTACCGGAACTGCGAAATGTCAACGCCTTGCGATCGGCGAAAACTGTTAGCAGCGTTAAATATCCATCCACTAGAAATCCCTCGTAGCCGTAACATTTCCCGTCCCATGTCTTCCAGTCTTTACTCATACCATCCAAACCTTTTCCCTGAAACGCTCCGGCTTCAAAGCTTTGCAGCATGGGATATAGTATTGCCCGCGCGTTGGCGGGGCGGCCAAGCTCAAAAAGTGCCTGAATCGTAAAATAGCAGAAACACGCGGTGGCACCGGCGTTTTCGTATTTCTGAAATCCACGGCTACCGCCGCCACCCCAGCGCGGCGATGTCACGTTGTAATCATCCGCGGCAACCGCGATGAGATTGCCAGGCAAGCCCAGGTGAAAATTGCGGTAGCCGGAAGCTTTGATTTTTGTAATTACCTGATTCATGATACCCTGAGCATGAGGCTTATCGAGCAGGCCAAAGACAATGGCCACGCTGTTAACAAAAAGAAAGTGGTAATCATGGAGCTGCCCATCGGTGCTTTTCCAGCCCGCCAGCAAACCCGTTGCGGGATTGTAAAAAGTTGAATAATACGCAGCCCTTAGTTTACGTCCGTGGGCCTGGAAGAACGAGGCATCAGAATGTTGTCCTATCCGGTTGAATACCTCGGTTAACAGGACGCACGCGCGATAAGCCAGCGCATTACAGTACGCATCCTCATGGCCGAACCCGATGTTGTCCCACCAGTTGGCGGGGCGGTACGCGTCTCCAGCCGTGTAACATCCGTGGTTCCCACTCATGGGGTATTCAATCAGGCCGTTGCGATTATGATCGGTTTGCAGCATCTTACGGCCCCAAACGGTCAACACCGCGAATTTATCTTTGGCCCATTGCCAATCGCCGGAGGCCTGAATATAAGTACATGCGGCGATCAGAAGCGATGGCATGGAATCCAGAGCGTCATAGGGTGTATCGCTTTTCCAGGTGCTGGTATTGGCACCTTCGTAATTACCTGTGTACCCGACCAGCCCATACGCCAGCATCCCGTCACAATATCGGTCCAGCGTATCGCGAACAATATCCAAAGCGGAAAGCCCCTCAGCCAGGGGTGGGCATTGGGCGGCGACCATGGCATACTGATAGACCGTAAAGGCGCAAATATCACTTGAGGAATTATTCGCCAGTACGCGGAGGCGGGGATTGATCTGAAATATGTTTAAAAAGTTGCGGCGAAAGCCGTCATAACGTGGGTCGGAATCAATGCCCAGTAACTGCGGATATATGGCGGTAATTTCAAAGGTATATTCAATAATGGGGTTTACCGCGGTGGCCGGCGGAAAAGTGACAGCGACAAACGGTGTTTTGGCAAACCGCAGTGCATCATAGCCGAGGGTCACGCCTGGAACACTGCAGTTAATGACCGCACTGCCCAAATCGGGAAGATGCAGAACGCAGGGAATTTGCATGGCCCGCCGACATTTCTCCATACGGCCAAGCAGCGTGGCATGGTTGGTGAGTTGATTGAATGTGATGGTCAATGGTTCCAGCGGGACGCCGTTATCAGCGGTGCAGCGAATGACAAAGCTTTTCGCATGGCACTGGAATGTCCATCCAGCCCGGGTTACATGGCCCTGTTGTTCCGCGTGATAAGAAGACGAATCTCCACTACGGCGCGCGTACCAAGTTGTTTTCTCGTTTGTCGGTTGGTACAGAATTGAATTAACAGCCAATTTGCCTTTGCCAAGGGAGTCGAAGCCCAAGCACGTAATTTTTGGAGCCGTCGGCGAAAGTGCCAACCGATAATAACGGGAAGTGAACGCAAAGCCCGGCGATTGTTGTGGCAAATCCGCCGAAACAGCCGAGCTGAGCGTGACTTCGCTTAGGGCACCAGCCGCAGCACCGCTTGCCAGCAGAGCGATAAATTTCCGGCGCTTCAACACTACACACTCCAATCAGTTGGCGAAAGATTTCCGCTGGGCCATTGTGCAATCACGCCTGCGAATGACGATTGTGCGGCTTACGCCGCCGCAGCACCGCCCCGGTTAGTCCGCCGGCCAGCAGCAGCAGGGCTGTGGGTTCCGGTACCGAAGAAAAAAAAGCCGCCTCATTCCACTGCAGTATCTGCGCCGTGGCCGCCCCTTCGCCGTTTATTCCCACTGGCTCAACAAACAAATCCAGAATATTGCTGGATTGCCAAAGGGCGGCGTCGTATGTCGGCTCCCACTGGCCCAGATCGGCGTTATCAAGTGTTAAATAGCTCCACGAGCCAAGGCTCGAAAGCCCATTTTTTTCAGTGAGCTGCGCATAAGCAACCACAATTCCGCCAGCGGCCGCCGCAGTCCCAGGTAGCGCGGCGGCGGAGTTGGGAGTTCCATCCGCGTTGACGTCATTGTTGTACCGCATAATAACCAGCACGCGGTCTTGCTTATCCACGAGAACAACGGGCCGCGCCAACTGCCGCACATAAGCACCAGATGAATCATACGCCTCACCGGCGGGGCGGTCGGTAATTTGCGAGGTCTGCCAACTCGCCCCATTGTAATAGTCCAGCATATACTGCCGGGTATTATTTCCGCCGCCATTAAGTGAGCCGGGTGCGTACCATGTTGCAATGAGGGGATTGTTATTGTCATCTACGGCCATATTGCTCTGGTTGATCAGGCTGCTGCCCTGGGGAATGCTTTCGACAATCTGTCCCGTGGATTGGGTGATGCCTCCCTGGCTTGATTCTTCCGAGACTCCCGATTGCGTGGTCCAAGCCCCACCATTATCCGAAGACTGTGCGAACATAATGTTGGAATTGGTTTGCCAATTTGGCGTCGCCCGCCAGGTCCAACTCATCATCAAAGTGCCCGTGGACGTATACGCCAACCGGTTGATATAACCATTGACACTGGTGGCTTCCCCGTTGATCGTAAAATCTTGTGTCCATGCTTTTGTCGCCGGGTTATAGATATCAAAATAATTATTACCATTTCCCGACCCACCGCCCGCACCGCCGTTGCGGTAAGAAAACAGCAGGTCCCCCTGCGGTGTGGTGTAAAATTCCGGATAGGTAACCTCATTATTATTGGTATTCACGCCGGTGGCTGCGTCCACCGGTGTGCCGACGGTGGTGAACGCCAAGGAAGATCCGCTCCAGCCTGTGCCGGTGACGGGAGTCGTGGAAATAACATAATTCAACGGATTGTTATGCATACCCCAAGACATGTGCATATACCCATTGGAATCAATACCGATCGCAATGACGTTATGATCATCTGACAACAGGGTCGAGGAAATTTGATATCCCGTAGTTACCAGACTCCATTGAGCGGCGTTGCTGCTTCGGCGGCCCAAGACGATATTGCCGTTGTTATCATAAAAAGCTGCATACTGGTAACCGTCGAAAGTTGTGAGGTTGTCCCGGATAATACCTACGGAATTGATGTCTGTGGTGCCGTAGGCATTGGCGGACAATGTGGTATAAGAAACATCGGGAGTAGCGGCCTGCACTATGGCAGCGCAAGAACAGGCAGCAGCTAAGATCAGCGCTGCGGGCAGGAAATTTCGCTTACCCAGCGACAACGCGAGTAGCATTTGTGAGTTCATTCTTCACCCCTCGTATGTCAGAAAATCCGAAAAGTCCAAGACTACAGAAGCACCCCGGCGCGCCGGTCAGCGCGCCGGGGTGCGAACCGATTATGAACGCGTAAATTTGGCCATTACTCAGCTCGCCCGCTTGCGGCGAAGCAGCAGAAGGCCAATGGCTCCTGCGCCAAAAGTGCTAGAGTCATTGGTTCAGGTGTGGGCGTTCCCGTTACCACCACATTAGAGAAGGTACCGTAGTCGGTCGCACCCGCAACCGGCGTATAGGAAAACTTATATCGATCATCAATAAATACCGATCCAAAGCTCGCCGGCACCGCCGCATTGGTGCCGCCATAGGTATATGTTCCCCCAGTTACGGGTGTGCCATCAATAGAAAGTGACGCCGTCGTGGTGCTGGGGTTGTAACTGATCTCGACGGTTTGGCTTCCAGTCGTATTTTCGGCAGCTGTATCGTCCACGACTGAAGTACCGGTTCCCCCAGTCGCAAAGAAATGGACTTCACCGGTGGCCTTCACCAGTACCCAGGGACCGCCGGCCCAAGGCCCGTAGTTATTTGTGGGGTTACTAGGGCCGATACCCAAGGCAAGCCATTCCGCGCCGTTGTCTTTCGCATTCAGCGTGGCACTAACGGTAAGGATGCCTCCAGTGGCGGTGGTATTGGCGTTGAAATCAATTGCGGCACCCATATCAGCGTATGTTCCGCTCCCCGTATAAAGCGGAAATGCTGCAGTGTTACCGCCGCCATAGGTTATCGCATCTGTGCTGGTAGGCGTGATCGGATTTCCGCCGTTGTTGCTCGTTGTGCCGTATTGTACCCACGTACTTCCTGAAGCGTCCGTCGTACTGGGCGTCTTGCCGTTAAGGTACGCCCCGCTGCTGCCGCTGAATTGATCATTGACCAATGTCGTAGCGCCAGCGTTCTGGGCCGCGCCCATCGCCAGTGCCGACAGGCCGGCCAGCAAAAGTGCCGATGATGTGGTGATCCTACGCATAGTGGTTACTCCTTCTTAATGAAAACTCTACTCGCCCCCCGGAGTAATTTGTCCATCCGGGCAACATTGCCCGGCAGCACACCGGCGGGGTTTAATTGCATAACACTAAGATTAGTCTACTGCATCGGTGAGACAAAATATAGGTCATTTTGTGCAAAAAAACTTCTGATTTTGTATCGCGCGGTCCACTGCGGCCAGTTTTCCAAAATAATGAAAAAAACACGATTAATTGGCGTTTATGCATTGAAATGCCCGGCGTCGGTGCGGGCAGGGGAGGCCCAATGGTTTGGAATTGCTGCCGCCCATGCGCCTGCGAACCGCAGGCTATGGAAGTTGCGGAGTTGCACGCCGCTATACGCGCCGCGATCCCGACTATTACTCGGAAAGGCTCCTGGCGACGACGCGATTGTCGGTGTAACTGCGAACAGTCAACTTGCCAGGCTCGTAGGGTACGGTCCAATCAACATACTTGTAGCGGGACATATGCTTTTGGCCCAGGCTTCGTCCATTGAGGGTTAAAGCAACCTCTCGGCAGTTGGAGTAACAGCGAACGCGCACTGGGCGGCCAATCATCGCGCGGGGAAGTGTCCATGCTGGAAAAATATAAACGAACGGCTTTTCGGTGTCCCACCATGCGCGCCAGTAATAATAGCAAGGCTTGGGAAAGCCGCACCGGTCCATCGCGCCAGTTTGGCTGGTGACGTCTGGCCAGCCGAAAGGATTAGGCTCTCCCAGATAATCAAAGCCGGTCCAGATAAAATCGCCGGCGACAAAGGGATGTGTCACTACCGGAATCCATGATCGCCAGGGGGTATGGTTGTAGGCCCACCCCTTACCACGGCCCAACAGAGCGCCAAATTCGGAACACAGCCCCGTATTTCGTTGGGTTTTTAAAACACCTCGCGCGCTTAAGCAATTGAAGTCTTCGCTGCCGAAGATCATTTTCGAAGGAAACTGTTTATGAAATTTTGCATATAGATTGCAGTGGTAGTTG